>NZ_NFKG01000026.1:0-31298 GCF_002160275.1 Pseudoflavonifractor sp. An187
CTCCCGAATTTCCCAGGGCAATGCCAGGGTAGCCACGGGCCGGGCAAGCCACGGCCCCTACCACAGCGCAACAGGATAGTGCGGCAGAAACTTTCGGCGGCGGGAACGCTGCTTTTCCAAGGTAGGCCCGGGTATGGAAACCGCCCAGCTGTAGGGCCAGCTACCCAGGGTGGCCTGGTGTGGTGGCACAAATAGGGGCCACGGCAAGGGTCACGGGCCGAACAACAGCTTGACGCAGGTCCAGCCTCGTACCCAAAGGGAGGTCCTTAGGGGGGAACGCCCTAAGCGGGTTTTGGTAGGAACGTCCGATTCCCTAAGCGAGAGAGAATTGTGAGACATTTTGCGTCAGAAAGAGACGCAGCTTCGCAGAAATACTTGGTGTATTTCCAGAAGATGCAACGAATTTATGGCGTAAAAGGGCCACAAGACTCCGATGCTGTAGGGAATCGGAGGTTCCTTATTTTGGCCACTCAAAATGGACCCCAGCGGAGCGTCCCTGCCGGGGGCGCAAATTTGCGTCTGAGAAATATGAGAAGAGGAAAGCCCCTAGAGGGGAGACTTACCCCTCGAAATTGGTGATTACATATACATATCGGATGTTTTCCACATCCGCACTGGGACTCAGCACCGCCGAACGGCTGATGCCGTCGGCCTCGGTCTCGATGCTCTCCACCTGGCCCACCAGCAGGCCGCCGGGGTACTTGCCCCCCAGCCCCGAGGTGGTCACCTGGTCGCCGCTGATGAGCTGGGCGTCCTGGGGGATATAGGTCATGCGCAGCTTGCCCTCGCCCATGAGAGTAAAATCCCCCTGGGCCATGGCACTGTCGTCGGTGCGGGCCACTCGCACCCCCAGCTCCATGCCGGGGTCCAGCAGGGTGTCCACCAGAGCCCAGTTGGTGCCCACTTCCTTCACCACACCCACCAGATTGCCGTATTGGTCAATGACGCAGTCACCCGCCTCCACCTCCTGGCCGCTGCCCACGCTGATGGTGATCTGGTTGGCCCAGTTGGTGGTGGAACGCTGGATGACGGTGGCGGAGGCGTAGGTCCAGTCCGGGTGCTCCTGGGCCACTCCCAGCAGGGATTGCAGCCGCTCATTTTCCCGCAGGGCGTCCTGCCCCTCTCGCACCTGCTCCTCCAGGTCTGCCAGCTGCTCCTTCAGCTTCTCATTTTCCTCCAGCAGCTGGTCATACCCGGTGAGGCGGTCGTGCTGCCCCTGGAACCAGTTGGAGATGCCGGAGGTCAGCGACCCCACCGGGCGAGTGATAACCTGGAGGGCGTTGGTGATGGGGTTGGCCCCGGTGATGGCGGAGAGAATGGCCAGCAGGGCGGCCAGCAGCACCGCCGCCACCACCAAAAGCCCTCCGTTGTTCCGGAAAAATCCCTTCATAGTATCTCCTGTCCTCAGTGGTCGGCCATCTGGAACAGGTCCAGACCGAAGCCCGCCAGAATCCGGCTCAGCCGGAAGATGGGCAGGCCCACCACGTTGAAATAGTCTCCTTCAATGCCGGACACCAGCATGGCGCCCAGGCCCTGGATGCCGTAGGCCCCAGCCTTGTCCATGGGCTCGCCGGTGGCGATGTAGTGGGAAATCTCCTCCGGCTCCAGCTCCCGGAAGGTGACGGTGGTGCACTCGTGCTGGGTCACCACCTGGTCCCCCTGGATGACGGTGAGTCCGGTGTAGACGTAGTGGCGGTTGCCGCTGAGGGCAGAGAGCATGGCAAAGGCATCCCGCTGGTCGGCGGGCTTGCCCAGCACCGCACCCTCCAGGGCCACCACCGTGTCGGCGGCAATGATGAGGTCATCGGGGTCGGCGTGCCCGGCCACCGCCAGGGCCTTGCGCCGGGACAGCTCCTCCACCACCTGGGCGGGGGGCATGTGCTCCTCCACCGTCTCGTCCACCTCCGGGGAGGTGATTTTAAAGCCCCGCAGCCCCATCTGGCCCAGCAGCTCTTTCCGCCGGGGGGACTGGGATGCCAAAATAATGTCCATCTTAAATGGTTCCTCCTAACAATTATTCCACATCTCTGTAGTAGAGACCACGGGTGTAGGACGCGGGGGCAGCATCCCCCACGCCCTGGTAACGCCGCACCATGTCTACCACGGTGCGGGCATCCTCGGTGGTAAACAGCAGCTGCAGCCCGGACACCCCGGCCCGGAGGTAGTCCCCGGACTTGTCCGCCAAAAAGAGGGTGTCGGCGTTGAAAATCTCGTTGCGGCAGCCCCAGGCCTTGAGGACCGGGAAGCCCACCCCACGGCGGTCGGTGAGGGTGTTGCCGTTGCCGCAGCAGCATTGGCCCGCTCCCGCCTTCATGGCGCAGTTCTCGGTAATCATCAGGGGCAGGCGGCCATAGGCGATGAGCTCCACGGGCAGGGTCTTGGACAGGTCCCGAATCTGGGCCAGCTTCAGCTCAAAGGATGCGGTGAGGGAGGCAAGGCCCAGACAGCGGTATTCCTCCACGCTGTGGCTGTTGAACACCTGGAGGCCGTAGTCTCCGTGGAGGGTGAAGCCCAGGTTTTGGGCCACGTCCAGCAGGCCCAGGTTGCCCACCAGGGCATGGGAAATACCCCGCTCTTTGCACACGGTGAGCTGCTGGTTTAGGGTATCCAGCTCTCCGTCCCAGCAGATGCGGGGGAGCACCACCGCGGCCTGGATGCCGTGGGCGAGGATATCCGCCACCACCTGGGGGTGGCTGGCCGCTTCGTCGACAGGCAGGGCAATGCGGGCGGGCTGGGCCTCCAGCAGAGCCTCCGAGCACTGGTCAGCGCTGTGAAGGGTGACATAGAGTGCGGGAACCTGGGTGGAATTTGCCACCTTGGGCAGGGGCTCATAGGGGAAGTGCCGCCGTTGGGGCAGCGCCGTCCGCTGGGCGGAGAGCTGCTCCACGGCCTCCCGGCGCAGGGCGTTGAGGGCGGAGCGGGGCAGGGACAGACCCGGGCCCACCTCCACCTGGTACTGATCAATGCGGTACGGGGTGCCTCCGGTCTTGGACAGCTGGGCCGCCACATCCTCTGCCTCCAGGGCACGGGTGCGGGCGGCCTCCGGGGCGGGCCCGGTGACGGTGACGGTGTGGCCGTCCTGGTCGGTGAGAGTGAGGGAGGCGGGGGCGTCCGCCTGAATGGAGGCGGCCAGGGTCACGGGAATGAGCTGGGTGGGCTTATCATACCCCGCCCGGGCGGCGGCAAACAGCTCCTTGGGTTCCGGCTGTTGCTCCCGCACGCCAAACATGTGGGCGCCCTTGTCCCCCATAAAGTACCCGTCGGTGAAGCCCTGGCGGGAGAAGGCGGCGGTGAGCTGGGCCACCTCTTCCGCGGTGGGCTCCCGGCCCTCCCGCAGGGCGTCGGCATACACCTTGGTGACCACCCATACATATTCTGGCCGCTTCATTCGGCCCTCGATTTTGGCGCAGGCCACCCCCATGTCCTGGAGCTGGTTCAGGTGTCCGGCCAGGGACATGTCCTTGAGGGACAGGGGATAGCGGTCTGCCTTGCCCTTCCAGCCGTAGCTGAGGCGGCAGGGCTGGGCGCACAGGCCACGGTTGCCGCTGCGGCCACCCAGCACCGAGGAAAAGAAGCACTGTCCCGAGTAGCACATGCACAGCGCTCCGTGGACAAAGGTCTCAATCTCAATGGGGGAGTGGGCGCAGATGTAGGAGATCTCCTTGGCGGACAGCTCCCGGGACAGCACCGCCCGGGTGAGGCCCAAATCCGCACAGCGTTTCACGCCATCCAGGTTGTGAATGGTCATCTGGGTGGAGGCGTGGAGGTGCACGTCGGGGGCCACCTGACCCACCACCTGGAGAAGGCCCATGTCCTGGACCAGAATGGCGTCCACGCCCAGGCTGGAGGCCTCCACCGCCACCTGGGCGGCCTGGGCCACTTCCCGGTCGGAGGCCAGGGTGTTGAGGGTGAGGTACACCTTCACCCCGTAGAGGTGGCACAGGTGGATGGCCTCCTCCAGCTCCTCCCGGTTGAAGTTGCGGGCGTTGCGGCGGGCGTTGAAGGGGCCGTAGCCCAGATACACGGCATCCGCCCCGGCGTAGACCGCCGCACGGACGGCCTCGGGACTGCCGGCAGGGGATAATATCTCCATAGTATTCCTCCGTATTAGGGGCTTTCTGAAAAGTCGAAATCATTGACTTTCCCAACAATCAACGCCAGCTACTACGTTAAAAATGCTCGGAATCCATCCAGGATTCCTGTGCTTTTTGCCTTGTATCTGTCTGTTGCTTGTGGGAAATTCGGCGATTTCTTGATTTTCAGATACGCCCAGGGGTTTTCCTTACTTCTTGACGTTCTTATCCGGGCGGGGATGCTTGGCCTGGTGCAGCTCCAGCTTCAGCTGGGCGTTCTCCTCCAGCAGGTCCTTGATCTGCTGGCGCAGGTTGGCGCTGGACACCTTGTCCTTGGCATACTGGTCGGCGATGTTCAGACAGGTGAGCAGGGCGCAGTCCAGCTGGCTGATTTCGGTGCCCTCCTGGGTCTGGCGCATCTGCTCGTTGACGAAGTCCGCCACGCGGCGTACGTAGTCCTCTCCCTCTTCCGCCAAAAGCACATAGTTGTGCCCGGCTACGGTGACAGTGACACGATTTTGCATGGAAATTCCTCCTCGATTTTATCATTTCCAAGTACACAGCAGAGTGCCTGCTGACATTTTTACAGCATAGCTACGATACCATGACAGCGAAGCTGGAATGGTATCATGCCATGTCTTTTCGGTTGCCCCGTTAGGGGCGAGAAAAACGGCAATAGGAATCTTGGTATAATAACCGTTTTGCGGTTATTATACCACAACGGTGGAAAAAAAGGAATGAAAAAACTCCCAGATGTCCAGAGTTTTTCCCGTTTTTTCTTGTGAGTTGGGCGACAACAAAGGAGGCCTTGCGGGCTGGGAGATTTTGCGGTATGGTAGCATCAAGAAGAGGGAAAAGGGGGGAGACCATGGGCCGAGAGGAATTTCTAGAGCAGCTGTACCGGAGCATGTATGCCCCCCTGCTGCGCTACGCCCAATATGCCCTGGAGGGGGACGCCCTGCTGGCGGAGGAGGCGGTGCAGGAGGCCTTTGCCACCGCCTGGCGCAGAATCGATGTGCTCATGGGCAGCCCCAACCCCCAGGGCTGGATGATGGAGACCCTGAAACACGTCATCCAGGCCACCCGCAGGAGCCGGGACCGGGCCCGGTGGGCGGCCCAGGCGGCAGAGGAAGCCGGAGAGGTGGCGGTCACCGATGAGGAGGACTTGGACACCATCTACGGGGATTTGGTGGGCCAAGGGGCGTATGAACTGATGAAAGAGTACGCCTTGGAACACCAGAGTGTGGATGAGCTGGCCAGGGCCAGGGGTATCTCCCGGGAGGCCTGCAAAAAGCAGGTGCAGCGGGCCAGAAAAAAGCTGAAAAAATATTTTGAAAAACAACAAGAATAGGCACCCAAAAATCAGAGGGCTCCAGAAATCAAAAAAGCCCTCGGCAGAGTTTTCCCGCCCGCTGGCGGGAAAATAAATTGAAATTACGTATTTTCCCAGGACATGCGCATGGGAAAATACACTTCTCAGCCCGCCAGTGTGGAATTGGGTCGCCCTTTGACCCAATTATGCATGCAGCGGGCTGCATCCCCTCTCAAAAAATGAAAACATTTTTTGAGAAGGGTGTCCCCAAATGAGGGGCACCCGACATATACCAAGTGAAAGGAGGAGCCAGGTATGCGAAAGTCCCGGGACGAGCTGGCCCGGATGGGCAGCGAAGAACTCAAAGAAATTCTGCGCCTGGATTCCCAAGGGGTGGAGGAATACCCCACCGAGGATATTTTGTACATGCTGGAGCTGATTGTCCACCGGGAGAAGACGCCGGAGGAGATTCAAGCGGAGACGGCGGCGGCCTGGAGCCGTTTCCAGCGGGACTATCTCCACACCGAGAAGGAGACCCAAGCCCCTGTACACACCGAAAAAGTACTGTGGTGGAAGCGGCTGCCCCGAGGCCTGGGGGCCACCGCTGCGGCGCTGGTTTTGGCGTTTGTGGGCATGCTCACCGCCCAGGCCGCCGGATGGGTGGGGGGCGATCCCTTACAGGGCGTTCTGGACACCTACGGCGTCACCCAGGTGAAGGCCCCCACCTGGCTGCCCCGGGGGTGCCAGAGCCAGACCACGGAGCGGATTTATACCCTGGATCAGGTGTACTATCAGCTGAATACCACCTATGAATACCAGGGAAACACCATGGTTTTGGAGATTTCCAATGCAGATATCTCCCAAGCGGCCCTGGAAACCGTGGAAGGAACCGTGGAGCGCACCGAGATGTACGGACAGACCGTGTACATCCTGGAACATTCGGATGGTGTGACCGTGACGTGGCACAGCGGGCAGGTGGCCTGCTGCCTGGAAGGCCCCGAACAGGAGGTTTTAGTGCGAGTGGCGGAATCCATGTTGGCGTAAGGTGGCCACATGGAAGAGAAGGGACGTGAGACCATGAAAAAGAGAATGACTGCCATCAAACAGGTACTGATGAAGGAGGTCCCCGTCTGTCGCCTGGCCTTTTGGGGACTTGTGGTGGCGTTTTGTGTTTCCTGCTGCATCAACCTGGTCCAGCTGGACCGGTGGAATGCCAGCCGGGAGCTGAGCTTGGCGGGCTCTTATTCCACCAATGCCTATTGGCGTTCGTATATTGTGTTTGACAAAAATGGGAATTACTGCAAATACAACCAGAAGGAGGGCCTGCTGGAGGAGGGCACCTATGAGGCGTCCGGGGGGAATCAGTACCATTTGGAGGGAAATGCAGGGGAAAGCGGAGACATTCTCCTGGTGAAAGATGGGGTATATTACACCGACCAGGATGGTTCTCTCACCTATGCCTCCAAATTTTCCGATATTCCTACCTTTGTGGGCAATTGGACCCTGGAGTGGGAAGGCTGGTAAGAACGGACTAGGACACATGATTGTGGAGGTGAAGGAGTATGAAGAGCGAGAACAAATCCATGCGTGGATATGTGGCAGTCCTTGTGGTCTTTGCCCTGGTGGTAGTGGGCATTTTCGGCTATCGGGGCTACATCCACTACCGGGAGACCCATCCCGTTTGGCCGGATATGGCGGAGGTTTGGGAGGACATGAAGGATGTGCCCGAGGATGCCACAGTGCAGCAGCTGGATGAAATGGGGTATCGGGACATTACGCAGATTCAGCAGGAGGAGATAGAGGAAATCTCCAAGTTTTTCGATTCCACCCAGGAGACGGGAAAGCGGGTGCTGATTTTGGCCAAAGACACAGTGGAATATGGGCCGATGCTTCTGGTGTTTCAGCGCAACCTCACGGAGAAATTGGTGGCCCTGGACCCTGTTGTAGTGCGAGACGGAGGGGTGGTTGACGGCGGGCGGAAATACGACTTAAAGTGTGAAACTGTGGAGGAGGACGGCGTGACCCAGGTGTGGCTGCGTTGGCATCGGATCTGGTCCGATGAGCCGGAACAAGAGGACTGCCTGCTCTACAGCTACCGCTCTGCCCAATGAGTCTGTGAGTGAAAACGGGGCTGCTGCATCTTCGGGATGCGGCAGCCCCGTTTGCCTGCATGCCGGGCCCCGGCCCAGCATAGCATTTCTCTGGAACCTGTGGTATACTGGGGAAAATCATAGACCCACAAGGAGGAAACCCACATGAAAGCAGTGGTGACCAGAGTGAAAAACGCCCGGGTGGAAATCGACGGGGCGGTAAACGGAGCCATTGACCAGGGGCTGTTGGTGCTGTTGGGGGTGGGCCCCGACGACACCCCGGCCACGGCGGACAAAATGGCGGATAAAGTGTGCGGCCTGCGGATTTTCGAGGACGAGGCCGGGAAAATGAACCGAAATTTGGAGACAGTGGGGGGCGCTCTGCTGGTGGTCAGCCAGTTCACCCTCTACGCCGACACCTCTTCCCGCCGCCCCGGCTTCTCCGGGGCCGCCAAGCCCGACCTGGCCATCCCCCTCTATGAGCGGTTCATGGACCAGTGCCGGGAGCGGGGCTTTACCGTGGAGCACGGGGAATTTGGGGCGGACATGCAGGTGTTCTCCCAAAATGACGGCCCGGTCACCATCCTGCTGGAGCTGTAAGGAGGGAAACGTATGCCCACCATTCGACAACTTGACCCCCATGTGGCGGACCTCATCGCCGCCGGTGAGGTGGTGGAGCGGCCCGCCTCGGTGGTGAAAGAGCTGATGGAAAACGCCATCGACGCCGGGGCCAACGCCATCACTGTGGAGATCGCCCACGGGGGCATGGCCCTCATCCGCGTCACCGACGACGGCTGCGGCATCGCCCCCGACCAGTGCCAGACCGCCTTTCTCCGCCACGCCACCTCCAAGATCTCCTCGGAGTATGACCTGGAGGCCATCGGCACCCTGGGCTTCCGGGGGGAAGCTCTGGCCGCCATTGCGGCGGTGTCCCGGGTGGAACTGCTCACCAACCAGGGCCAGGGGCTGGGCACCGCCTTGTCTCTGGAAGGGGGACAGTTGGTGGAACAGGAGGAGGCGGGATGCCCCAAGGGTACCACCATGCTGGTGCGGGATTTGTTTTTTAACACCCCTGCCCGGCTGAAATTCATGAAGAAAGACTCCGCCGAGGGTGCGGCGGTGTTCGCTGTGGTGCAGCGGCTGGCCCTGTCCCACCCGGAGCTGTCGGTGAAGTTTATTCGGGACGGCAAGCAGGAACTGCTCACCCCCGGAGACGGACAGCTGAAAAGTGCCATTTACGCCGTGCTGGGCCGGGATTTGGCCCTGGGCTTTTTGCCGGTGAAGGGGTCCGGGGAGCACATGGAGATCTCCGGCTTTGTCTCCCTGCCCACCTGCTGCCGGGGCAGCCGAAGCTATCAGCACTTTTTCGTCAATGGCCGATACATCAAAAGCCGGGTGATGATGGCAGCTCTGGAGGAGGCCTACCGCAACCAGAAGATGGTGGGCAAGTTCCCGGGCTGTGTGCTCCACCTCACCGTGCGGCCCAACACCGTGGACGTGAACGTCCACCCCACAAAGACAGAGGTGAAGTTCCAAAACGAGCAGCAGGTGTTTTCCACCGTGTACCACGGGGTGCTGGCTGCTTTGAACGGGGACCAGAGCCGCCCCCAGGCGGTGGTCAAGAGCGTCCTGCCCCGGCAGGACACGGTGACCCCCAACCAGACCAGCCTCCACGACTTCACGGCGGTCACCGCATCTCATGGGACAGTCACGACGCCCCCGGTGGCGGCGCCAAAACCCCAGGCCCAGCCCTCCCCCTTCCGCCGGGTGACTCCGTTGGACACCCCCACGGTACAGGAGAAAAAAGCGGCCCCGGCTGCTTCCTCCTTTATCTCCCGGCCTGTGGTGCAGCGGACGGTGGTGGAGGAGAAGTCCGTCCAAGCCAGTGTTGCGGTGGAGACGAAACAGATTCCGCCCACCGTGGTAGAGGAGAAACCCAAGGCGGCGGCCCCTGTGGCAACCGCTCCCGCCCCGGTGGAGAAGGAGAAGCCCACCCCGGCTCCCCAGGTGGAGAAGCCAGTGGAGGCGGAGATTCCCATCCCCGTGGTGGAGCCAGAGCCGGAACCCGTCCCTGTGGAGGAGCCCCAGGAGCCCTGGGTGGTGCGGGGCGAGCTGTTCCACACCTATATCATGGTGGAGCAGGGGGACAAGGTGGTGCTCATCGACAAGCACGCCGCCCACGAGCGGGTGAATTTTGACCGCCTCAAGGCCCAGAACTACCGGCCCATGGTGCAGGAGCTGCTCACCCCCATCACCCTGACCCTGGGCCCCCAGGAGCGGCAGGTGCTGCTGGACGGCCAGGAGGTGCTGGAGGGCTTCGGCTTCCAGCTGGAGGAGTTCGGGGCAGGGAGCATCGCCGTGCGGGCGGTGCCCGACTACCTGGAGACGGGGGACGTGGAACCCACCCTGCTGGAGTTGGCCAAAAAGCTGCGCCTCACCGGCTGGGCGGACCCCAGCGCCGCCCGGGACGAGGTGATGCACACCATGGCCTGCAAGGCCGCCATCAAGGGGGGCCAGCGCAACGACTCCCAGGAGCTGGAGCAGGTGGCCCAGAAGGTCATGGCGGGAGAGGTGAAGTACTGTCCCCATGGGCGGCCCGTGGCCATCGAGCTGACCCGAGGAGAGCTGGAGAAGCAATTCAAACGGGCATAGCATAGGAGGAACACACCATGGCCTATCAACTGGAGGAAATCAACCGGGCAGTCCGGCAGGATAAGCTGGGATTTATGCAGGCGTGTGACGCGGAATACCAGAAAAAAGTGGAGCAGGCCGCCGATCTGATCTGCAAAAATATGAAGCTGAGCCCCGTGGTGCTCCTCTCCGGTCCCTCCGGGTCGGGGAAGACCACCACCGCCCATAAAATCACCGCCGAACTGCAACGGCGGGGCGTGGGCACCCACACCATTTCCATGGATGACTACTTTGTGCGCCGGGACCCCAGCACCGCCCCCCGCACCCCCGAGGGGGAGATCGACTACGAGTCCCCGGAGATGATGGACTTGCAGCTGCTCAGCCAGCACTTTGCCCAGCTCACCCGGGGAGAGGAGATTCTGGTGCCCCACTTCGAGTTTGCCCGCCAGATGCGCAACGACAGCAAGGCCAAGCCGTTGAAGCTGGGCAAGGATGAGGTGGCGATTTTTGAGGGCATTCACGCGCTAAACACCAAACTCACCGCCGGACACCCCAACGCCACCCGGCTGTACATCTCCGCCCGCAGCAATGTGATGGACGGGGAGGTGCTGCGCTTCAAGGGCACCTGGATGCGGCTGACCCGCCGGGCGGTGCGGGACTTCAACTTCCGGGGCACCGACATTGTGGGCACCCTGGATATGTGGGCCAACGTGCGCCGGGGAGAAAAGCTGTACATCTCCCCCTACAAGCACACCGCCCATATGCTCTTCGACTCGTCCCTGCCCTATGAGGTGTCGGTGATGGCCTGCTACGCCCGCCCCCTCATGGCGGCGGTACCCCAGGAGAACCAGCGCCGCCATGAGCTTTTAGAGCTGGTGCGGGCCTTTGACTGGTTCGAGACCATCGAGCCGGGACTGGTGCCCAAGGATTCACTGCTGCACGAGTTTATTGGGTGAGTATGAAATGAATAACGAATAATGAATAATGAATAACTGTGGTGTGCCTGCGGCACGGATTTCCATAGATCGGGCGTAGGGGAGGGGCTTGCCCCTCCCGAATGTCCCAGGACAATGCCAGGGGAGTGGCGGGCCGGGCAAGCCACGGCCCCTACCACCGTAGAGTAGCTTTTCCCGCCTCACCCGTTGTAACGGGGCACAAACTGTGGTAAAATAACCAAGTTACTTTGAACATGAGGAAAAAGTCTGCCCTCTGGGCAGACTGTATAAGGAGATGTTTCCATGAGTGAATGTACCCACGACTGCTCCAGCTGCAGTTCCAACTGCGGCGAGCGTCAACAGCCCCACGACTTCCGCAAGCCCTGCAACGCCCACTCCCACATCAAAAAGGTGATTGCCGTGGTCAGCGGCAAGGGCGGCGTGGGCAAGTCCACCGTCACCTGCTCTCTGGCCGCCGCCATGGCCGCCCGGGGCAAGAAGGTGGGCATTCTGGACGCCGATATCACCGGCCCCTCCATCCCCCGTGCCTTTGGCATCCACCAGCACGCCATGGGCACCGATGACGGCATCCTGCCGGTGGAGACCGCCGGCGGCATCAAGATGATGAGCCTGAACCTGCTCACCGACAACGAGACCGACCCCGTGATCTGGCGTGGTCCCGTCATCGCCGGAGCGGTGGAGCAGTTCTGGACCGACGTGGTGTGGGGCGAGCTGGACTACCTGTTCGTGGACATGCCTCCCGGAACCGGCGACGTGCCCCTGACCGTGTTCCAGTCCCTGCCCGTGGACGGCGTGGTGGTGGTCACCGCGCCCCAGACTCTGGTGGGTATGATCGTCACCAAGGCCGTGCGCATGGCGGAGATGATGAAGGTGCCCGTGCTGGGCCTGGTGGAGAACTACAGCTTCTTCCGCTGCCCCGACTGCGGCGGCGAGCACCCCATCTTCGGCGAGAGCACCATCGACGCCCTGGGCGCTGAGCTGAACCTGCCTGTGTTGGCCAAGCTGCCCCTGGATTCCGCTCTGGCCCGCGCCATGGACGAGGGCACCGTGGAGGGCTACACCCCCAATCCTCTGGCCCAGGTGGCCGCCCAGCTGGACGCTGAATGACAAATGTTCCAATCCGTGACGGTCCGCCGTCACGGATTTGGCATTTTCAGGAAAATTTTTCTGGGGTGCTTGTTGCCCACGTCGAAATCTGGTATAATGGGTCATACTGAACAGGCCCTGATTTTTCCAGAGAGAAATGGGGCTTCTTTGCATAGGATAATGGGCAAGGGAGGCGTGAGGATTGGAACGATGGATGTTGGAGAGCTCCACCGGGGCGCACATGGCGCAGCTGCGCATGCAGCTGGCCCAGATGACCGCCGCCAGTCAGCTGCTGGAGCAGTACGCCACGGATGAAAAGAGCCGCGCGTATCTGAGCACCATCAACCAAAGCGTGTGCCGCATGCTGCGTCTGGTGGGGCGGCTGGAGCTGGCACGGCGGCTCACCGACGAGGACGAGGTGCGCCTGCAAGTGGCTCCCTTGGATATTACCCGCTGGGGCACGGATTTGGCCCGGCGGCTGGAGGGGGCCTTGGCCGGGGCCAACGTCTCCTTTACCTGGGAGGTGGCGCCGGGGCTGTTCGGGGTGGCAGACGGCGGAATGCTGGAGCAGCTGGTGCTGGAACTGGTGTCCAACGCCGCCAAGACGGCTAGCCCCGTGAAGCTGACGGTGCAGCCGGGCACAGGGTCGGTGCGCATCACCGTGTCCGATCAGGGGCCGGGGCTGGATGCCCAGCAGCTGTCCGCCCTCTTTCAGCAGCCCCCTCAGGAGGAGCAGGGCATGGGGGTGGCACTGGCCCAACAGATCGCCCAGCTCCACGGCGGTCTGCTCATGGCGGACAGCAAGCTGGGCTATGGGGTGAATATGGTGGCGGTGATTCCCCTGCGGGATGGGATGCCGCCCCGCCGCCTGGAGACGCCTCCACCCCAGTGGGGGGACAACGGGTTGGACAGCGTCCTGGTGGGGCTCAGCGATGTGCTGCCCGCCCGGTCCTTTGCCCCGGATACACTGGGATGAGCGGTGCGGAGCTGCCTCGCCGGAAGCGGATGCGGCTACCCAACTACGATTATGGTACCGCTGGCTACTATTTTGTCACCGTATGCACCCAAGATAACCGCTGTGTGTTGGGCACGGTGGTAGGGGCCGGGCTTGCCCGGCCCGTTGCTTTTCCGGCATTGTCCTGGGGGATTCGGGAGGGGCAAGCCCCTCCCCTACGCCAGCAACGCAAGGAGTCGGCGGAAAAACGCAACACCAGCAAACGACCAGGAGCCTTCCATCGTGGAAGGCCCCTGGTCGTTTTTACCGGTATTTCCCCGTCCAGCGGTAGTGCAGGGGGTCAAAGAGCGCCAGCCCCAGGACGAAGAGGGCCATATAGAGCACGAACATGGTGTTGATGAGGTACCGGGCGTACACCTCCCAGGCGGGCACAAAGGGGAGGGTGACCCCAAAGACTATGCCCAAGAGGGGCAGGGAGGTGAGGCCGCGGAACAGGTAGTGAAACAGGGCGGTGAGCCGGGGCCGGGGGGAGATGTCCATCAGCCAGGGAAAGAGTTTCTCTCCGGGGGCCTGGCTGAGGTGGGCCTCCACATCCCGGAGGGTCTGCCCGGCGGAGGCCTCCGATAGCCGCCCAATCCAGACGCAGCAGAACCGGCTCAACAGCCAGAATATGGCGCAGATGACGGTGTTGATGACAAACAGGGTGATATCCATAACAGAACCCCCTTAATAGTCGCTCAGATACCCCAAATCATTGAGAAACCACTTCATCCAGGTGGTGTCGTACTGGGGGCAGTAGACATAAAGGATGTTGGTGCCGTCCCGCACCACGACGCCATAGTCTCCCTCGGTCTCCTGGGTGTAGAGGGTGTAGCCCTCCCCGGATTCCTCGGTAATGTCCGGCTCCCGGGCGGCCACCAGCTCATAGAGCTGGTGTTGCAGTCCTTGGGCCAGATCCTTGGCCTGGCTCTCCTGGGTCAGCACCAGATACTCCAGGTGCATTCCCTCTTCCTCCACTAAAAGGGCGCGAGATAAGTCAATACCAGGGTAAGTATCGGATAGCTGAACCAAAGCATCCGTTGGGGTAAAACCAGCTTCTACTAACTGGGCATACATGGTCAAATATTCTTTAGAAATCTGAGACTCATCCTGTTGTGTAGGTGACTGGGAGGTCTGGGGCTGGGTGGTGGTCTCCGGGGTGGAGGAGGACGGGAGGAACTTGGAGGACAGCATGGGGAGAACCAGGAATACCAGTACCACAGCCACCACAAAGAGTTTCTGGGTGTAGCCCCGGCGGAAGCGGCGGCGCTGGGCCACCTCCGGCTCGGCGGCCTCAAAGGGCCCGGCGTAGGGAATCTCCTCGTAGGGCTCCTCGGGGGTATCCGCTTCCTCCTCGTCGCTTTCCCGCTTGGGGCGGTAGGGCTTGTAGCGGGAGCTGTCGAAGAAGTCGGCGGTCTCCGCCTGAATGCGCTTGCCGTACATCACCCCCAGCAGGGTAAGAATGGCCCACAGAGCGATCATAGCCGCCCCCAGCACCCAGATATAGGGGTGGAGGCGGACGACCATCATCCCCACCCCTGCCAGGGTATAGAGGACGGCGGGCAGGTTGCAGAAATTGCAATACCGGGACATGGTGTAAAACTCTTGGGAGTGCCCGGAGCGCATCTCCAACCAGGGCCAGAGCTGCCGGTTACGGCTGCGGTGGGCATGGCGATTGCCCTCTGCCGTACTCCACAGATAGGTTCTGACATCCTCCGCCGTGACCCCGGCGGACATGTACAGGTAGCGGTAGAGGATGTGGTTGGAGATATGGGACAGGACAGACAGAGCAAAAAAGAAGATGAGAAAGGGTCCAATAGGCATAGAAATCATCGACCTCCTTTATGGCGAGAAACAGGTACAGGCGTACCATGCCGGGGGACATGATACGCCTGTGTATAAATCTGTGTGTGGGATTAGTAAGCGACGCCCCAGTACACCATGTGCTTGGCAGGCTTGCCGCACACGGGGCACACGTCGCCCAGGTGCTCCTGCTCCAGGGGGATGCAGCGGGAGGACACGCCCGCCACTTCCTTCATCTTCAGCTCGCACTCCTCGTCGCCGCACCACATGGTCTTGGCAAAGCCGCCCTGGGTGGCCATTTTCTCCTTGACCTCCTCCAGCGTGGAGCAGGGGTAGGTGTTCTCGTCCAGGTTGCGCTTGGCCCGGTGGAAGAGGCTCTGCTGAATCTCCTCCAGCAGGTTCTTCACGGTCTCCTCGATGTTGTCCAGGGAGACGAAGGTCTTCTCGCCGCTGTCACGGCGGGCCAGCACGCACTGGTTCTTCTCCATGTCCTTGGGGCCCAGCTCCAGGCGCAGGGGCACGCCCTTCATCTCATACTCGGCAAACTTCCAGCCGGGAGACTGCTCGGAGGCGTCCATCTTCACCCGGATGCCGGCGGCCTTCAGGCGGTCGCACACGGCCTGGTTGGCCTCGATGACGCCGTCCTTGTGCTGGGCCACGGGGATGACGATGACCTGGGTGGGGGCGATGCGGGGGGGCAGCACCAGGCCGTTGTTGTCGCCGTGGGTCATGATGACACCGCCGATGAGGCGGGTGGACACGCCCCAGGAGGTCTCAAAGGGGGTGTGCAGCTGGTTGTCCTTGCCGGCGAAGCTCACGCCGAAGGCACGGGCGAAGCCGTCGCCGAAGTAGTGGGAGGTGCCGGCCTGGAGGGCCTTCTTGTCGTGCATCATGCACTCCACGGTGTAGGTGGCCTCAGCACCGGAGAACTTCTCCTTATCGGTCTTGCGGCCCTTCACCACGGGCATGGCCAGGTAGTTCTCGCAGAAGTCGGCGTAGATGTTGAACATGCGCTCGGTCTCTTCCATGGCCTCCTCGGCGGTGGCGTGCATGGTGTGGCCCTCCTGCCACAAAAACTCCCGGTGGCGCAGGAAGGGACGGCTGGTCTTCTCCCAGCGCAGCACGGAGCACCACTGGTTGTACAGCTTGGGCAGGTCCCGGTGGGAGTGGATGATGTGGGAGTAGTGCTCACAGAACAGGGTCTCAGAGGTGGGGCGGATGCAGTAGCGCTCCTCCAGCTCCTCGCTGCCGCCGAAGGTGACCCAGGCGCACTCAGGGGCGAAGCCCTCCACGTGGTCCTTCTCCTTCTGGAGCAGGGACTCGGGGATGAGCATAGGCAGATATACATTCTCGTGGCCGGTCTCCTTGAACTTCTCGTCCAGAATCTTCTGGAAGTTCTCCCAGATGGCGTAGCCATAGGGGCGCAGGATGAACATGCCTTTGATGGAAGAATAGTCAATCAGTTCTGCTTTGGTGCACACGTCGGTGAACCACTGGGCAAAGTCGGCCTCCATATCGGTGATCTGGCTGACCTGTTTGCTTTTGTCTTGTGCCATAAAACTCTCATTCCTTTTTCAAATAATAAAGGTATCGTAACTATGTATTTTATGGGCCAGAGGGCAAAAAGTCAAGAGCAGAGCGCAAAAAGAAGGGGCTTTGACCCAACGAATCAAAGCCCTTTTGCGTGTATTTACAGTAGAGTTTCGCTAACTGCCCGTTCCACCCGCCGTGCGTTGGCCTCCAGGGCCTTGTAGATCTCCTCCGGCTGGTTGTGCTCCACCCCGGCCAGCATGGCCCGGAAGTCCGAGAGATTGGCCGAAAGGTCCATGCCGTGGGCGGCGTACAGGTTGCGCAGCAGCAGCTGTTGGCCCTGAATGGCCAGCATACTCTTGTCCAGACGGCGGTTGCCGCAGTGGACGTAAAATACCTCCATAAACCGGTGCACTCCCACCGCCAGCTGCTGGGGCGTCCGGGCGGCCTCAAATTCCGCCAGACGTTCCGCCAGGTGCTGGGCCAGGACCTGGTGGTCCTCCCGCTCCATGGACAGCCAGGCGGCGGCACAGTGGAGGGTGGTGGCCAGCTGGGTGATCTCCTCCACGTCCCTGGCGTCCAGGGTCAGCACCCGGGCGCCCACGTTGTTCTCGTAGGCAATGAGCCCTTCCTGTTGCAGGCGGTTGATGGCCTCCCGGATGGGGGTGCAGCTGACACCCAGGGAGTCCTGAAGTTCGTTGACGTTGACCCGGCTGCCCAGGGGCAGACGCAGGGAAATGATATCGCTGCGCAGACGATCGTAGACCTGATCCACCAGCGACCGTTTTTTGATGGAAGCCATGCGGATACCTCCCAATCCGTGGAACCCCCGCAGCAGGGGGCCACAATTGTTTCTTGCAGTATACAGGATAGCAGATTGGGCGGAGAAAGGCAAGAAAAAGGACGGGGGGTCCGGGGAAAAGTTCCAAGCGCCCCCCTTGTCACCGGAGGGAAAACGTGATACAATTTTCTATATGAAAACGATTTCACTCGGGAGGAGAGAGCGTCATGCGCATTGTCACCATCGGCGAAATTCTCATTGATTTGACCCAGACCGGATATAACCAGCAGAACATCCCCATGTATGCCGCCAATCCCGGCGGCGCGCCCGCCAACGTGGCGGTGGCGGCGTCCCGCCTGGGGGCGGACACCGCTTTCGTGGGCATGGTGGGCTCTGACGGCTTCGGCACCTACCTGGCCCAGGTCCTGGAGGAAAACAACGTCAGAACCCAGGGCCTGCGGGTGGGCCAGGGGGCTACCACCCTGGCGGTGGTGTCGGTGAGCGCCCAGGGGGAGCGCTCCTTCCAGTTCATGCGGGGCGCGGACGCCAACCTGACCGCAGACCAGGTGGACCGGGACCTCATTGCCGGGGCGGGTATTGTCCACTTCGGCTCGGTGAGCCTCACCGCCGACCCCGCCCGCACCGCCACCCTCCACGCCGTGGAGCTGGCCAAACAGCAGGGGGTGACGGTGAGCTACGACCCCAACTACCGGGCCGCTCTGTGGGAGAGCCAGGACCAGGCGGTGGAGTGGATGCGCCGCCCCCTGTCCAGCGTGGACATTTTGAAGCTGTCCGACGAGGAGATGGAGCTGCTCTCCGGCTCCAATGACCCTGAGACCTGTAGTCAGGTGATGGCAGACAAGGGCATCTCCCTGGTGCTCATCACCCTGGGTTCTGAGGGCGTGTTCTACCGATTGGGCGAGCACACGGGCGTCGTCCCCGGCGTTCCCACCAAGGTGGCGGACACCAACGGCGCCGGAGACACCTTCTTCGGGGCGGTGCTCAGCCGCCTGAGCCGCCGCGCCCAAGGAGCCCTGGAGGGCTTGACCCAAGAGGAGCTGGAGGAGATTCTCACCTTTGCCAACCGGGCGGCCTCGGTGACCTGCTCCCGCAGCGGCGCCATTCCCGCCATGCCTACCCTGGAGGAGCTGGCCCAGTAACACCAAATGAAACACCTGAAAGGGCCGAGAGAGGCGTTACGCCTTCCTCGGCCCTTTTTCTGTGTACTGCTGTTCCAGCTGGTCCAGCAGCTGCAAACTCCCCTCCGGGGAGTAAAACCGCTCCGCCGAGTCCAGGGTAGGGTGGGGCTGGGCGGTCTGGGAATGTTTTGGCCGACGGCGGTAGGCCTCGGGGGTCATGCCAAAGTGGGTCTGAAACATCCGGGAGAAGTAGCGGTAGTCGGAGAATCCCGATTCCATGCACACCGCCAGCATCCCCTTGTTGGTGGTGGCCATGAGGTGACAGGCGTGGTGAAAGCGCACGGTGGCCACATACTCCTGAAAGCTGTGGCCCAGCATCTCCCGGGCGAAGTGGGATAGGTAGCTCAGGGAGCGGCGCTCCTGCCGGGCAAAGTCGGACAGGCGGATTTTGTGGGCGAAATTTTCCTGTACAAAGGCCACCAGCCGCATGAGCCGGGCGCTGCGCCGCTCCCGTTCCGCCGCCTCCTGCTCCGTGACCTGGCGCACCGGCAGGCGGGTGAGGAGGAGATAGAGAATCTGGTTGACCCGGCCCAGGCAGTCCAGCTGGTAGAAGGGCGGGCGCTGGAGATAGCGGCGAAACAGGGCGATGAGGGAGGTTTTCAGCCAGGTTGTCTCATCTTCGGTCAAATGGGCGGCGGGAAAGATGGTCTCAGTGTACACCCGTTGGGCGGCGGGAAAGGCGGCGGGGTCCAACTGGAGGCACAAAAAGGTGCAGCTGCCCTCCACCTTGTGAAACTCATGGGGCTGGCCGGGGCTAAACAGCACCAGCTCCCCCGGCTCCACCCGGTGCTCCTGTCCGCCGCAGGACACCAGCAGCGGCTGGTCCAGCACCCACACCAGCTCCCAGTCCAGATGGATGTGGAGGGAGCGGTGGTCCAGGGTGTTGAAAAACAGATGGACGCCCCCCAGGTGGGGATGTTGGACAATTTCCAGGGTCGCCACAGGCCACACCTCCCAAATCGTAAATTTGTATAAGAAATTGTACTCGCCTTGGGGAGAAAATGCAATGGGGTTGTCCGGTTCGAATGGAGAGAAAGCAGTGAGTATACACCAAATAAGTTCGTAAAATTTCAAAACTGACGAAACGGACAAAAGAGGAATGCCCAAAATGTGCACAACGGATAATATACAAAAATAGCACATTTGTCTAATCACCACAGCAAACTAGTCAAGGACGGCAGGGGGCGGGGGTGGTATGGTAACAGCAGAATGTAACGCAAAGACCGGGAGGCGAGAGACCTTGTACTATATTGGCATTGATTTGGGCACGTCCGCCTGCAAATTCCTGCTGGTGGATGGGGCGGGAACGGTGTGCCGCACGGTGAGCCGGGACTACCCCCTGTATTTTCCCCAGCCTGGCTGGAGTGAACAGAACCCCCAGGACTGGTGGACGGCCTGTATGTCCGGCATCCCTCAGCTGCTGGAGGGGGTGGACCCCGCCCAGGTGGCGGGCATCGGGGTGGGGGGCCAGATGCACGGCCTGGTGGCCCTGGATGACCAGGGGCAGGTGCTGCGCCCCGCCATTTTGTGGAACGATGGCCGCACTGCCCCCCAGGTGGACTGGCTCAACCACCAGGTGGGCCGGGAGGTGCTCAGCCGCCACACCGCCAACATCGCCTTTGCGGGCTTCACCGCCCCCAAGCTGCTGTGGATGGCCCAGAATGAGCCGGATTTGTTCGCCCGCATCCACAAAATCCTCCTGCCCAAGGACTACCTGGTGTACTGCCTCACCGGAGAGTACGCCACCGACTACTCCGACGCCTCGGGGACGCTGCTGCTGGACGTGGAGCACAAGACCTGGAGCCGGGAGATGTTGGAGCTGTGCCACCTGAGGGAGGACCAGATGCCCACCCTCCACGAGAGCTGGGAGCGGGTGGGGGCTCTGCGGGAGGACGTGGCCCAGGCCCTGGGGCTGTCCCCCAATACCCTGGTGTGCGCCGGGGCAGGGGACAACGCCGCCGCCGCGGTGGGCACCCAAACCGTGGGGGACGGCAAGTGCAACATCAGCTTGGGCACCTCCGGCACCATTTTCATCTCCTCCACCCAGTTCCGGGTGGACCCCAACAACGCCCTTCACGCCTTTGCCCACGCCGACGGGGGCTGGCACCTCATGGGGTGTATGCTGTCGGCGGCCTCCTGCAACGCCTGGTGGTGTGACAACATCCTGGGTACCTCGGACTACGCCGCCCAACAGGCCCCCATTTCCCAGGACAAGCTGGGGCGGGGCCACGTGTATTTCCTCCCCTATCTCATGGGGGAGCGCAGCCCCATCAACGACACCGACGCCCGGGGCGTGTTTTGGGGCTTAACCATGGACACCACCCGGGCGGACATGACCCAGGCGGTGCTGGAGGGGGTGGCCTTCGCCATCCGGGACTCCCTGGAGGTGGCCCGTAGCCTGGGACTGAACATTCCCCGGTCCGGCCTGTGCGGCGGGGGCAGCAAGTCGCCGTTGTGGCGCACGATTCTCTCCAACGTCCTGGGCATTCCCCTGGACACCATGGCCACCGAGCAGGGGCCGGGGTATGGAGCCGCCATACTGGCCATGGTGTGCTGCGGAGCCTTTGACAGTGTCCAGCAGGCCGCCCAGGCCCTGGTGCAGGTGAAGGACACCGTGGAGCCCCAGCCGGAGCTGGTGGCCCGGTATGAGGCCAAATATCAGAAGTTCCGCCAGATCTATCCCGCCTGCCGGGGGCTGTTTGCCACCCTGGCCCAAGACTAAGAGTATATTTTGAACCTGTAAGGAGGGTTTTTATCATGTTTGACAATATTCCTGAGGTAAAGCTGGGCTTAATCGCCGTGTCCCGCTCCTGTTTCCCCGCCGCTCTCTCGGAGCGCCGCCGGGCCGCCCTGGTGGCCGCCTATGGGGAGGGCGTGTATGAGTGCCCCGTCACCGTGGAGACCGAGCTGGACGCCCGGGCCGCCGTGGACGACGTGAAGGGGGCCGGGGTCAACGCTCTGGTGGTGTTTTTGGGCAACTTCGGCCCCGAGACCCCGGAGACCCTCATTGGCGAGTGGTTTGACGGCCCTGTGATGTATGTGGCCGCCGCCGAGGGAGACGGCGACCTCCACGATGGCCGTGGCGATGCCTACTGCGGCATGCTCAACTGTTCCTATAACCTGGGGCTGCGGGGTCTGCGGGCCTACATCCCCGAGTACCCCGTGGGCACCGCCCAGGACCTGGCCCACGCCATGGCGGAGTTTGTCCCCATTGCCCGGGCCATTCTGGGCCTCAAGGGTCTGAAAGTCATCACCTTTGGCCCCCGTCCCGACGATTTCCTGGCCTGCAACGCCCCCATCAAGGCCCTGTACGACCTGGGCGTGGCGGTGGAGGAGAACTCCGAGCTGGACCTGTTGGTGGCCTACCACAAGCACGCCGACGACCCCCGCATCCCCGCCAAGATGGCGGAGATGGAGGCGGAGCTGGGGGACCACAACCCCTACGCCGGCATTCTGCCCCGTCTGGCCCAGTATGAGCTGACCCTGGAGGACTGGGCCCGGGACCACAAGGGCACCCGGCAGTATGTGGCCTTTGCCAACAAGTGCTGGCCCGCCTTCCAGACCGAGTTCAAGTTCGTGCCCTGCTACGTCAACAGCCGCCTGGCCGCCCGGGGCATCCCCGTGGCCTGCGAGGTGGATATCTACGGGGCCCTGTCCGAGTACATCGGGGTGTGCGTCTCCGGTGGGCCCACCACCCTGCTGGACATCAACAACACCGTGCCCCAGTCCATGTATGACCAGTGCGTGCGGGGCAAGTATGACGTGCGCCTGAACGAGACCTTCATGGGCTTCCACTGCGGCAACACCAGCTGTTCCCTGCTGAAAAATCCCCACATGGGCTATCAGCTCATCATGAAGCGGGACCTGGAGCCCGAGCTGGCCGAGCCGGACATCACCCGTGGCACCATGGAGGGCAACATCAAGGCCGGAGATATCACCTTCTTCCGCCTCCAGAGCACCGCCGACACCCAGCTGCGGGCCTACATCGCCCAGGGCCAGGTGATGGATGTGGACTGCCAGAGTTTCGGCTCCATCGGCGCCTTTGCCATCCCGGAGATGGACCGCTTCTACCGCCATGTGCTGCTGGCCAAGCGCTATCCCCACCACGGGGCTGTGGCCTTCGGCCACCACGGCAAGGCCCTGTACGAGGTGTTCAAGTACCTGGGTGTGGGGGATATCGCCTATAACCAGCCCAAGAGCCTGCCCTATCCCGACGAGAACCCCTTCGCCTGAGAGAACAGAAAAAACATCCACATGGACCCAGGTCCATGTGGATGTTTTTTGCTTATTCTTGGGTGTATCCGGCCAAAAACTGCCGGGTGCGCTCCTCTTGGGGGTTCTCGATGACCTGTCGGGCGGGGCCTCGCTCCACAATGAGCCCCCCATCCATGAACATCACCTCGTCGGCCACGTCCCGGGCGAAGGCCATCTCGTGGGTGACGATGATCATGGTGGTCTTTTGCTCCACCAGGCCCCGGATGACCCGCAGCACCTCCCCAGTGAGCTCCGGGTCCAGGGCGGAGGTGGGCTCGTCAAAGCACAGGATATCCGGCTTCAGGGCCAGAGCCCGGGCGATGGCCACCCGCTGCTGCTGGCCGCCGGAGAGCTGGCTGGGGTAGTGGCTTGCCCGCTGCTCCAGGCCCATTTTGGTGAGCAACTCCAGGCCCTCCTGCTGAATCTCCTCCAAAATGGCCTTTTTGTTGGCCTTGAAGTCGGGCCGCTCCCGGGCCAGCAGCTCCTTGGCCAGGGTCACGTTTTTCAGGGCTGTATACTGGGGAAACAGGTTGAAGGACTGAAACACCATGCCGAAGTGGAGGCGTTTTTTGCGAATTTCGGCATCGGTCTGGCTGCGGCGGTTGGCGGCGTCAAAGATGACGTTGCCTCCCACCGAGATGGTGCCCTGATCCGGGGTCTCCAGGAAGTTCAGGCACCGCAGCAGGGTGGTCTTGCCGCTGCCCGAGGAGCCGATGATGGCCAGGGCCTTGCCCTGCTCCAGGTCAAAGCTGATATCCTCCAGCACCCGGGTGGAGCCAAAGTGTTTTTCCAGGTTGTTTACCTCTAAGATTGCCATATGTCACACCCGCCTTTTCAGGAGAAATAGTCCAGCTTCTTCTCCAGCAGCCCCAACAGCAGGGTGAGCAGGCCGTTGAAGACCAGGTAGTATACGCCGGTGAAGAACAGGGGCCACAGCAGGCCACGGTAGCCGTGGGAGCTTTTCAGGAAGGCCTCGCCTGCCCACAACAGCTCTTGCAGGGAGATGACGCCGGCCAGAGCGGTGTCCTTTAACAGGGTGATGACCTCGTTGGACATGGGGGGCACGATGCGCTTGATCATTTGCAGCAGAGTGACGTGGAAGAAAATCTGGCTCCTGGTCATGCCCAGTACCTGCCCGGCCTCTTGCTGTCCCTTGGGGACGCCCTGAATGCCGCCTCGGTAGATTTCCGAGAAGTAACAGGCGTAGTTGAGAATGAAGGTGACACTGGCGGCGATAAACCGTCCGGAATCGCCGGCGGGCCAGGGGTTTTCGAAACCAGGAATCATGCCCGGGACATAGAAGATGACGAACAGCTGGAGCATCAGCGGGGTGCCCCGGATGACCCACACCACAAATCGGCACAGCCACCGCAGGGGGTAGAAGCGGGTCATGGACCCCCAGCAGATGATTAATCCCAGGGGAAGCGCCCCCAATAGGGTGACGAAAAATAGTTTGAGCGTCTGGACAAAGCCCTCGTTCAGCGCTCCAATGACGGTTGCAAACATGTCAATACCACCTTAATATGCTTCTCAAAAATGCTTGCATTTTTGAGAGAAAGTGCAGCCCGCTGCATGCACCCTTGGGTCAAAGGGCGACCCAAGGCCACACTGGCGGGCTGAGAAGTGTTTTTTCCGATGCGCATGTCCCCGGAAAAAACAGATTTCAATTTATTTTCCCGCCCCTCGGCGGGAAAACTCTGCCGAGGGCTTATGATCCTGCAAAATAATCTGAATATCTTACATGGAATTTGCTTTTTCATGATCTGACCGAAGGCAGAGCATCCGCTCTGCCTTCGGCTGTGTCCGTGTTATGGCTGTTCCACCAATTTCTCGGCGATGCCGTACTTCTCCGCCACCTTCTGCATGGTGCCGTCGGCGTACTTCTCGGCGAAGAACTCGTTGAGCTTTTCCGCCAGGTCGGAGCCCTTGCGGAAGCCCACGCCGTACTGCTCGTCGGCCAGAGACACGGTGTAGGTGAGATTTTCATAGCTGGTGCCTTCGCCGGTGGAGGCCACAGCCATGAGGTAGTCGATGATGGCCGCATCCGAGGTGCCGGAGGCCACCTCCAGCAGAGTGTTGGCCTGACTCTTGGCGGGGGTGTAGTTGAGAGAGTAGGCCTCCGCCTGCTCCATGCCTGCCGACCCGCTTTCCACGGAGAAGCTCAGGTCTTGAATGCTGTCCACGGTCTGATATTTGTCTGCCTGGTCGGCCTTGACCACCACCACCTGGGCGTTGTTGAAATAGGGGTTGGAGCACTCCATGGCCTCCTTCACGTCCTCGGTGAGGGTCATGCCATTCCAAGCCACGTCAATGGTCTTGCCGTCCAGTTCCATGATCTTGCTGTCCCAGTCGATGAGCTGGAACTCCACCTCCACCCCCAGGCTCTCGGCAAAGAGGGTGGCCATGTCGGCGTCAAAGCCCACCCAGTTGCCATTCTCGTCCTGGTAGTCCATGGGCTCAAATTCGGTGATACCCACCACCAGGGTGCCCTTGTCCTGGACATAGGCCAGATCACTGGTGGGTTCGGTGTTTTTCGCATCTTTTCCGCTGCAAGCGGCCAGGCTCAGCCCCATGGCCAGGGCCAGCGCCAGAGAAATCATCTTTTTCATATCCTCATATCCTCCTCATTGGGGCCCTCCTGTGGGTGGAGGAGCCAGTGACGGTATTTTAGCACAGTAATGAGATAATGTAAAGAGGTAAAAAAGAAAAGTTGTCCCCGGCGGAAGGACAGTTCCGCCGGGGACGCACAGATGTACACAAATTAACCGTTGCCGGTGGGGATGAAGGGGCGGATGGCCATGGCCACATTGGAGATGGGCATGGTCTGGAGCCACACCTTGCCGGGGCCGGTGAGCAGGGTGTTGAAGAGACCCTCGCCGCCCAGGAACTTGTTTTTCAGCCCGGGCACCTGCTGGATGTCCATGGTGACGGTGGGGGAGAAGCCGGCCACGTTGCCGGTGTCCACCACGATCTGCTGACCAGGGGCCAGGTCGTACTCGATGAGCTCGCCGTCAATTTCCGCAAAGGCCACCCCGCGCCCGGACAGGCGCTGCATGATAAAGCCCTCGCCGCCGAAGAAGCCAGCCCCCAGCTTGCGGCTGAAGTGGATGGACAGGTCCACCGTGGACTCTGCGGCCAAAAAGGCGTTTTTCTGCAAAATCATCTCCTGGCCGGGCCCGATGTTCAGGGGCATGATCTTGCCGGGGAAGCTGGAGCCGAAGGCGATCATGCCCTGGCCCTGGGCGGTGTAGATGTTCTGGAACATGCTCTCTCCTGAGAAGGCCCGGGAAAACATCTTGCCCAGACCGCCCCCGGAGGTCTCCATGGCCATGTTGGGGCTCATCCACACCATGGAGCCCCGCTCGGTGATCATTTGCTCCCGGTCCTGCAAGTGGCAGATGACCACGGGGAATGCGCCGCCGGTAATTTCGTATCTCATAGAAACCCTCCCTTTTTGTATCTAGGATATTATTATCATACCTGTGGGACAAGGGGGCTGTCAAGGGCAGAAAAAGTCCTTTACAAACCCAGATAAGTGGGCTATAATCTCCTGTGGGAATGAAGTTCTCCCACGGGCAACCGAAACCGCTGTGTTCAGCTGATGACTTCTGTGATTTATTTTGGTCACAGGGGGCATTGGCTTTTTTTGTGGCCGCAAGGAGGAAACAAACATGTTAACATCCCTGGCACTCATATTCCTGGTGGGCCTATCCATGGCGGCCATCGTCCAGCAGCTCAAGCTGCCCCGCATCATCGGTATGCTCATCACCGGCATTGTGGTGGGGCCCTATGTGCTCAATTGGCTGGACCCGTCCATTCTGTCCATCTCGGCGGAATTGCGCCAGATGGCCCTTATCATCATCCTGCTGAAAGCGGGCCTGTCGCTCAACCTGTCCGACCTGAAAAAGGTGGGCCGTCCGGCGGTGATGATGTCCTTTGTCCCCGCCAGCTTTGAGATTTTGGGCTACGTGCTGGTGGCCCCCCACCTGCTGGGGGTCAACATCATGGAGGCCGCCGTCATGGGCGCCGTGCTGGGCGCTGTGTCCCCGGCGGTGGTGGTGCCCCGGATGGTGCAGCTGATGGAGACGGGGTACGGCACCAAGAAGGGCATCCCCCAGATGATTCTGGCCGGGGCCTCCTGTGATGATATCTTTGTCATCGTCCTCTTTACCACCTTTACCGGCATGGCCCAGGGTGGCAATCCCCAGCTCATGGACTTTGTCAACATCCCCGTGTCCATCGTCCTGGGTGTGGCCCTGGGCGCTGTGGTGGGGTGGCTGTTAAGCCGCTTTTTCGAGACCGCCTACGCCCACCAGCACTGTGTGCGCAACAGCACCAAGGTCATCATCGTCCTGGGCATGTCCTTCACCCTCATGGCAGTGGAGACCTGGCTGGAGGGCATCGTGTCGGTCTCCGGTCTGCTGGCCGTGGTGAGCATGGCCTGCGTGCTGAAAATCAAGAGCCCTGCCTTTGTCTCCAAGCGCCTGTCTGAGAAGTTCGGCAAGCTGTGGATTGCCGCCGAAGTCATCCTCTTCGTGTTGGTGGGCGCCGCTGTGGATATCCGCTACACCATGAGTGCCGGAGGGGCCGCTGTGCTCATGATTCTGTGCGCTCTGCTGTTCCGGGCTGTGGGCGTGTGCCTGTGCGTGGCGGGCACCAAGTTCACGGGCAAAGAGCGCCTGTTCTGCGTCATCGCCTACCTGCCCAAGGCCACGGTGCAGGCCGCCATCGGCTCGGTGCCCCTGGCCATGGGCCTGCCCTGCGGACAGATCGTGCTGTCTGTGGCGGTGCTGGGCATCCTCATCACCGCACCCCTGGGGGCCATCGGTATGGACGCCACCTACCGGAAGCTGCTGACCCGGGAGAACTTGGAAGAATAAGAGTAAAAACGAGGTGTTTTCATGGAACCCATCGCCCACATTCATACGGATTTCACCAGTAAATTCGGGGTCCCCCGCCAGGCGGGGCTGGTGCGTGAACTCCGGGCCACCATTGTCTTTGCCCCGGAGTATCGCAACCCGGAGGCGCTGCGGGGCTTAGACGGCTTCTCCCACCTGTGGCTCATCTGGGAGTTCTCCCAGTGTGTGGGCAAGCCCTGGTCCCCCACGGTGCGCCCGCCCCGGCTGGGGGGCAATGCCCGTATGGGGGTGTTTGCCACCCGGTCCCCCTTCCGGCCCAACCCCATCGGCCTGTCCTGCGTGGAGCTGGTGGGGGTGGAGGAGCATACCCCCCAGGGCCCGGTGATCTTTGTGGCGGGGGCGGACCTCATGGACGGCACCCCCATCTATGACATCAAGCCCTATGTGCCCTATGCCGACTGCCACCCGGAGGCGGTGGGGGGCTTTGCCCAGGACGCCCCGGAGCAGAAGCTGAAGGTGGAGATCCCGCCCCATCTGCTCTGCCTCATTCCTGAAGGCAAGCGGGAGGCCCTGGCCGGAGTGCTGGCCCAAGACCCCCGGCCCCCCTACCAGCGGGACAGCCAGCGGGTGTACGGCTTCGGCTTTGGCGGGCTGGAGGTGCACTTCACCGTGGACAACGGCGTAGCCCGGGTCGTGGATATCCACGGGTGAGGGGGACGCTGGTATGAACATGATACGCACCACGGAAGCCCTAACATTTCAGGACTTCCTCCGCTACCCGGCCCTTCGGGTGGAGGAGGGGGAGTTTGCCTTTGTCACCGGGCGCAGCGGGGCGGGGAAGAGCACCTATCTGCTGCTTCTGGTAGTGCTGGTGGTGATGCGGGTGTGCCGCATCGACCAGACCCGTCTGCTGGTGGTGTCCAGCATGAAGATGACGGTGCAGCTCATCCTGGCGGGGCTCATCCTCACCTGTAAAAACGCTAAAGGATGTGCCACAAAACTTACGTTTTGCGACACATCCTTTTTAACTACTTTTGTAAGCCTTTGGCCAGGGCAATGAGGTGGTCTAGTTGCTCAGGCTCCAAGGTTTTGGCCACTTCCAAGAGCTCCGAGGCTTTGGAGGGGGCGGTGGCCTGGGTGTCGAAGAAGTCCCTTGGAGAAATCCCCAGATAGTCGCAGATATAGAAAAATGCCGCCATAGATGGCAGATTCACACCGTTTTCGATGTTATTGATGTATCCGGCACTTTGTCCGATGGACAGGCTCATATCTCGGGCAGACACCCCTTTTTGTAACCGAAGTTGGGTCAGCCGTTTGATAAATTCCTCTTTCTCCACAGTCCCCACCACCTTTTGTATGATTGTACTATATGGTATGTGAAAAACTGTATAGTTCATTCATTGATTTAAATCTGAGTAACTACTATAATTAGACATAAGGTGGATAATATACAAATAGATTAGATGTGAGAGACATGAGAGAACAGACCGCTTGTTTTACCGGACACCGTACCATCCCGCCCCAGCAGTTGGAAGCTCTGGCCCAGCGGCTACGGGCGGCGGTGGAGGACGCCATTGGCCGGGGCTACCGCTACTTTGGGGCGGGGGGTGCCTTGGGATTTGACACGCTGGCGGCCCAGACGGTGCTGGAATTGAAAAAAGACCACCCCCACATCCGCCTCATTTTGGTGCTGCCCTGTCTGTCTCAGGCAGAGCGGTGGAGCAGAGAACAGCAGCAGACCTATGAGGCCATCAAGGCCCAGGCGGACAAGGTGGTGTACACGTCCCAAGGGTACCACCGGGGATGTATGCACGTGCGCAACCGCCACCTGGTGGACCACAGCAGTCTGTGCATCAGCTACCTCACCCAGCCCACGGGCGGGACCGCGTACACGGTGGACTATGCCACGGCCCAGGGGCTGGAGGTGGTGAACCTGGGGGACACACCACGATAAAAAGCACACGCTGAAACGCTCAGCGTGTGCTTTTCCTATGCCAGGGCCCCCAGAGCCAAGAACATGAGGGACAGCACCAGCAGGATGGCCAACAGTTTCCAGATAAACTTTAAAAACGCCCCATAGGGCACATGGCCCAGGGCCAGGGCCCCCATCACCACCGCACTGGTAGGGGTGATGAGATTGATAAGCCCCGAGGCGGTCTGAAAGGCGGTGATGACCACCTCCCGCCCCACCCCCGCGAAGTCCGCCAGAGGGGCCATAATGGGCATGGACAGGGTGGCCAGCCCCGAGGAGGAGGGGATGAGGAAGGACAGGGGCAGGTAGAGAAGGAAGGTGAGCAGAGTAAAGCTCACTGCCCCCGCCCCCCGCAGGGCCTGTTCCCCCCAGTAGAGCACCGTGGCGGTGATTTGGCCCCCATTCATGATGACGGTGATACCCCGGGAAATGCCGATGATAAAGGCCACTCCCAGCAGGTCCGCGGCCCCGTGAATGAAGGCCCCCACCGTCTCCTCCTCCCCCAGCCCGCAGCACACCCCCACCAGGATGGAGGCGGCCAGGAACAGGGCGGAGAGCTGGGGGAACCACCAGCCCAGGGTGGGCAGGGGCAGCCCCATGTCGTCAAAGGGAATGACGGCGTAGATCATCACCAGGAAGGTGAGGGCAAAGAGGGCCAGAGCCAGAGACTGCACCCAGGTCAGCTTGGCCCCGTCCGAACCCTGGGCGGCAAAGCGGGCGGTGTAATCCGCCCGACGGCTGGCCATGAGGGAGATCTCCGGGTGGGCTTTGACCCGGGCGGCGTAGCGCATCACAAAATAGATGGACGCCGCCAGCATCACCACCAGCATGAGAAGGCGCAGCAGCATCCCGGTGCCCAGGGACACCCCGGCAAAGCCTGCGGCGATGCCGGTGGCGAAGGGGTTGACGGTGGAGGCCAGGGTGCCCACCCCGGCCCCCACCAAAATCACCGCCACAGCGGTAATGGGGTCATACCCGGCGGAGACCAGAATGGGGAGCACCAGAGGGTAAAAGGCGATGGTCTCTTCCGCCATGCCGAAGGTGGTGCCCCCCAGGGCGAACACCAGCATCAAAATGGGGATGAGCAGGGTCTCCTTGCCCCGGAGCTTGGCCACCAAGGCGGAGATGCCCCGGTCAATGGCCCCGGTTTTGCCCACAACCCCCAGAAACCCACCCACCATGAGGATAAAGGCGGCGATGTCGATGGCCTCGTACAGCCCCTCCAGGGGGGCGGTGAACACCGAGGTGATGGGCTGGCCCTGTTGGGGAATCTGCTCATAGGTGCCCGACACCGGCTCCCCCTCTGCTCCGGTCTGGTAGCGTCCGGCGGGGATGACCCAGGTGAGAATGGTCATCACCAGCAGCAGGGAGAGGAGAATGGTGTAGGCGGTAGGCATGCGAAAGGATTTCATAGTGTACCTCCTTACGGAGAAATGAATACAGGCTTGCCAGCCTGGTGGGGACGCTCCCCGCTGGGGGTGACTTTTGTTCGGGCAAAAGTCACCAAAACCCGCCCAGGGCGTTCCCCCCTAGGTACCCCCCTGGGGTACTGGGCTGAAACTGCGTCAAGTCTAGGCTCGGCCCGTCACCCTTGCTGTGGGTCCTGGCTCTGCTATGATACCAGGCTACCCTGGGCAGCTGGCCCTATGGATGGGCGGTTTCCACGTCCGGGCCTACCCTGGAGAAGCGGCGTTCCCGCCGCCGGGGGTTTTGCTGCACCATCCTGTTGCGCTGCGGTAAGGGCCGTGGCTTGCCCGG
>NZ_NFKG01000027.1:0-30520 GCF_002160275.1 Pseudoflavonifractor sp. An187
GGTGATGGTGAGGGTGAAGGACTCGCCCTCGGTGACAGCGGTGGTGCCAGCGGGAGACACGGTGCCGCCCTCATTGGCGGTCACGGTGACGTTGCAGGTCTGGTAGTCGGTGTCATTGGCGTTGCCGCCCAACACCGCCGCCGCCTGCATCTGATCCAGGGAAACCGTCAGCATCCCATTGACATCCAGGCTGGTCAACAGGGACAGGCCATTGTCCAGGCTGGCGGTACCCTTCACAACGGTGGTCTGCCATTCGGCCTGGCGGCCCATCACAGAGTCCGCAGGCACAGGCACCCGGCGAGACCCGGACACCAGGCACAGCTGTACCACACCGTTGGTGCCGGCCGGGATGTTCTGCTGGGTGTAATCCTGTCCATTGAAGAGAATGCCCAGCGCCACATCCGGCGCCGCCGCTATGTCGTTGAGCAGCGGAATGGACATCTTGCGTCCCACGTTGCCCACCGCATCCTCCGCATAAATGGTAAGTTCATGCTCCAGCACGGTGTTGTCTACGGGAATTTCCACGCTGAGAGTACCATCCTCCGGAATGGTGACGGTTTGAGCCGCCTGACCGTCCACCAGAACGGTGACCACGGCGCCCGGCTCGGACAGCCCCTCCACCGTCACAGTGTCGGAGAAGTAGTCTCCGTCCGCCGGGGAGATCAGCTGCAGTCTGGGGGCGGTGGTGTCCACCCGGAACATATACTTGACCGATACGGCATCCCCCTGCTCATTCTCGCCCACCAGGGACAGAATGTGGGTGCCCTCTGTTAGGCCGCCGTCGTCCGGCAGCACATCCGTCTCCGCCCGTCCGGACAGATAGATCGTGCCGATCTGCTCCCGCTCCCCGCCAAACAAATTGGCAAAGAAATCTATAGCCTGATCCAGGAAATTCTGGTCTGTGCCCGCCTGCCATTGGCCGGAAGCCACGTCGCCGTCCAAGGTCCAGGTGCCGGACACCGGCATATCCGAGGTGATCTGGATGGTGGCATTCACCCCGTTGATGGTATCGGTACCGTCAACGCTGACACTGCCCTCCGCCTGCACCGTCACCGTGGCCTTTTGGGGGGCCTGCATGGTGATGGCACTGCTCAACGTCTCCTGTGACAGGAAGATCTCACCGTTTGGGCCGGTGGTATATCCAGCCAGACCGATCTTGTAGACCTTTCCGGCCTCCACACCCACCGTCTGCTCCACGCTGGTCACATCGTCACGGCCCTCTGCCTCAGAGGGAAGCACAGCATTTCCATCTCCGTCCACATAGGCGGAGGTGGTATACCGCCCGCCCAGGGTGAGGGTCTCCTCTGGGGCCTCCCCAGAGGTCTCCACCCACTGCTGGGCCAGATCGGTGGCCACCAATCCGGTGTCCGTCTGCTCATAGATGGTGGCCACATAGCCGTCATATGCGCCCTGCTTCTCCACGGCCACATCGATGCTGTAATCGCCGCCCAGCTTCACGCTGTCAATGACAGGCGCCTGGGGCTGGTTGGGGTTGGTATAGGCCAGCGGTTCCTCCACCTTCACCACGTCGTTGACCGAGCGGGTCTCACTGGAGCCCACCACCTGGATGGTGTAACTGCCGCTGGGCAGATCCGTGGGCACGGCAAAGGTGGCACTGCCCTGGGTGGCCCCAGCCACCCCGCCGGAGATGATGCCGGTATCATCCGTCTCATACAACAGCGTGGTAGTGGACTCTCCCTCCTCCGTCTGGCTCACTGCGTACACGGCCACATTTTCCACGTCGTTGAGCTCGCTGCCCTGCCAGGTCACGGTCAGCTCCTGGGTCTGGTCGTTCCACTGAACGCTGGCAGAATCCAAGCCGGGCAGGTAGGCGATGTCGTACAGGGCGGACTGGGCCGAAGCTCCCAGGGTCAACCGCCAGGCGTGGTAGTCCTCAGCCTGGGTGAAGGAGATGGTCACGTTGGCCTCACCGCTCTCCTGGTCATAGGACAGCAGCGCATTGGCGTCACTCTGCTCCTCTGCATCCTGGGTGGTGTCCAGCCACCGCAGGCTGTAAGTCTGGCCCGGGTCGTCCGGGTCGGTGAGGGTGATGCCCGGGGTGCCATAGCGGCTGTCCCCCATGGCAATGCGCTGTGCCTGCTCCAAGCTGTCCGCCTGGAAGGACAGGGTCAGTGCCTTTCCAGAGGCGCCGGAATAGCTGCCCAGCTGGATGACATGGGTCATGCCGTCGGCGCTGCGGTCAATGGAACTCTCCCCGTTGGTGCGGGTGGCTGTACCGGCCAGATCAAAGGTCCGCCGGTCGGTGGCCGCCTCCAACCGGGCATTGGTGCCCACGCTCATATACAGCACCCGGCCGGTTCCGGCATCCGTGTAGACCGGGATCCCGGACAGGGCCGCAGGCACCGTGGCCTCGGGGGTGTTGTACTTGCCAAAGGCAAAGTCCACGTCGCCGCCCCAGTAGTAGGTCACACCCATATCCAGCATCAGCACATGGAGCGCGCCCCAGATCTTGGAGGCATTCAGGCCCAAATCCACATCACCAATATGGATCTCGCCGATGAGGGGGATTTTCGGGGTGGTCACTCCCGCTGTGGCAAAGCCCTCCCAGAAAAGGCGGTTTTCCCGTTTGTCCTCCTCCAGGACGATGGAACCACTTCCTTCGATGATGTCCAGGATGTTCAGCTCAATGCCGGCATTGAGCCTCAATTCCGGGTACCACTGGGTGGTCAGAGAGGCGCTTTCCAGCAAGGTGATCCCGGCAATGTTCAGATCCCGCATCCCCAGCGAGAACTCTCTCATCCCCATGGTCAAATCCGCCCGGGCCTGCAACACCGCAAACAGGGCAAACTGTCCGGAGAAAATGAGCTTCAGCGGCGGCACACGGGAGGAGAGAAACACCGTGTCGGCCAGGCCCTCCACGCCGCCGCCGGCACCCTGGATCCAGAAAATCCCCATGCCGTCCACGTTGATGCCGGGGGTAAACCCGCCCACATAGAAATAGATCTTATTGGGCAGCGGAATGTTGTTGTACGCCGTGATGACCAGCTCTGCCTCCATATTGAGGATGGCAAAGTCCGCAGAGCCGTACACGCCCACCTCCCACAGGTCCCGGTCGGGCATGACCCGTAGGTTCAAGGTGCCCTCGACCCCGGGCAGTCCATCGGCATAGGAGGGCAGCGCCACCTCCACCGAGGCGTTGAAGCCCACAAACCCGCCGCCAAAGAGAATGTCGTGGACGTACAGGGACAGGCTTCCGGTCTCCGCCTCCTCCCAGGCCTGCTGGTCGGCGGCATACCGGGCCTGCACATCCCGCAGCTGGTCTGCCGTATAGTTGCTCTTGGCCAGATTCAGCTGCACCGCCTCCAGCGTGGAAGTCTGCCGGTTGCCCCAGTCAAAGTTGCTGGGCAGCAGGAAGTCGGGGGACATCTCAGCTCCGAATGCCACCACCCGCTTCTTGGGCGTCTGGTCGGTCACGGTCCCAGTCTCCAGCGCCATGAGGCCAAACTGGCAGTAACGGAACTCAAACAGAATGCCCGCCAGGGTCTGTGCTGTACTGGCTGCGCCCGGCCACACCAGCGTAATGGCGTTGGTGTTGGCCACGCTGTTCTCCACATCCGAGGTGGGGTTGCCCATGTAGTCGTATTGCAGCAAGGGGTACTCTTCGCCATTTTCCAGGCTGGTGATGGCACACACGCCGTTCCACACCTTGGTGCGGCTGTTGGTGGTATACACCTTGCCGTCGATGTCGGTGTTGATGACCTGCTCCTCGGTGCCTGGATTCTCCACCCGGATGGTGAGGCTGCCCGCCTCCACATCCAGACAGTTGCTGATGTTGATGGTGCTGCTCACGGTCCCATCTGCGGCCTCCACAGACACCGCACTGGCACTCACCAGATTTCCGTCCTCATCGTACTGGGCGGTAAAATCACCCCGGAACTCCAGCAAAACCTGGTTTTGCTTTTCCATGTCCGTCAGGCTGCGGTCGTAGCTTGTTTCATCGTCATACAGCCTGAGGGCATAGCCGTCCTCACCATCCTTTTCAATGGTGACGACACCGTACACGTCTGAGATGTACTCCGGCTCCTCTGTGACGGAGAACTGCAGGGCCGACGAGGTGGTGGGTTCCTTCCCTGCCTCTGCCCAGTTGAATACCACCTGGTAGCCGCCGGGATCCAGGTGCTGATCCACCACCAGGTCCAGGCTGTTTTTGTCCATATCCAGGAATACCTTACTGCTGTCCAGCACCAGGTCGGTGCCGCCGGACAGAGATTTTAAGTACACCGTGTAGGCAGATGTGTTTTGCAGCAGCTGGAAGTTCTGGCCGGAGAGAAACAGATGCCGGGTGCCGTCGGTATAGATGATCTGAGGATTGAGACTGTGAAAGGTGAGGATCTCCCCCAGAACCCCGGGGCACAGCACATAGAACTCCCGACTGGCCAGCAGGTTCTGCTCCAGAAGCTCACCGGTATCGCTGATGTCATAACAGAGGATCTCAAGTTTCCGGTACTCGCTCACCGGGAGGGGGGACACATTGTAGTAAAATTCCACCTGTGCCTCTTCTCCCGGCTGAAAATCCCGGACCACCTGATAAAAGTCCTCCCGTGCGCCGCCTTCATAGAGCAGCCCCTCATAGTAATCCTCGTAGGGCTGTATCCCATTGCGCACCCGGGTCACCACAGCCATCTGGCTGACTGCGTCATCGGAGATGTTGCTCACAGACACCTGCAAATGCACATCCCCCTCAGTGCCGCCTTCCACCTGGGAGAGATAGGCGTCCTGTTCCTCGTTGAAGGTCATGGAGGCGGGCAGCTCCGGGAAGTTGATGGCGGCCCGCTCCTCCTCCCCCACCGTCACGTTGGAATAGACCCCGTAGTAGGTGCTCATCACCGCCGAGTCATCGGGCGTGATCTGGCCCAAGTCGTAGTACAGGGCGTAGGCACTGTCTGCGGTCAGATAGGTCTCATTGTAGGGGTTGGTAAAGTCCAGCCCCAGATCCGGTGTAAAGTCAAAGGAAGTCTCAGCCAGGTTGTTCCAGTGGCCAAAGGCCAGCTGATAGGGCTCCACGGTTTGACCGTCCAACGAGGCATTGACCGTATAGGCGGTCATGCTGGGCGCGTTGGCGTCGTCCACCGCAAACATGGCGCCCGAGTAGGCCTGGCCGTCCCGGTTGTCCAGCACCTGTTCTGAGGTGATGTGCTGGTAAATGCCATTCACTCCAGGCAGCTCATAGGTGGCCCAGTCCTGGTAGCCCAGGGCGGTGTCCAGCATCAATCGGAGTTTCACATTCTCCACGTCATCCCGGTCTGTGGAGACTTGGTAGCTGATGGACACCATGCCATGCTGGGCAGAGTTCTGGTCGAGGAGGGAGAGCGTCTGCACCATGGTCAGGTCCTTCACGCTCCACTGGGCCTTCAGCGTGTTGCCCTCCTTGCTGACCTCCACGTCACTGCTGTCCAGGCCAAAGAAGCCGTAATCCCGGCCAAACACATAGTCCTCGGTGGACCCGTCCGTTCTGGTGACCCGCACTGAGGTGTAGGAGGTATCATAGTCGGCCGCGGGGTAGAGCAAATTCTTGTTGTTGTCGGACTTATTGAGCTTGTCGCCCTCCTCTGTGTTGACCAAAAAACCGCCGTTTTCCGTGGACATGGAGACAGAGAGGTACCCGTCACTCAATTCCAGATTGTCTGCATTCTCTCTCGTTTGAGCCTCGGCGGCATATGCCAGCACGCCGGGCGCGGCGGTGGCCATGACCGCCACCGCAAGCGCCCCGGACAGTGCTCGTTTCCACAATGTTTTCATAGTTCCTCCTCGCCCCCTCATTTCACGTACACCACAAACCGGTAGGTCTCATGCAGCTGGGTGGTCAACACAAAGGTGTAGTAGCCGGGTGTGGTCATCTCCACCTCCACGGTCCTCTCCTGGTCGGAGACATAACCGCCGGTGAGGCTGGTGCTGCCGGTTTTCATCTGGCCCACCGTCTTGTTGCCAGCTTTCCAGTCCAGCTTGTAGCGGTTGCCGTTCAAGGTGACTTGCAGCTGTTTTGTACCCGCATCCACCACCAAAATGTCATCCCATACCGCAATCTGACCGTCCACCGTGATGGTGGGTTCTCCTCCGGCGCGCACGGTGAGCTTACCCTCCAGCACCCGCTCGTTTCCCGCGCCGTCCCGCACGGTGTAGATCACCGTCTGGGTGCCGCTGACCGCCGGGTCGTACACAAACTCAAATTCCATCCCCTCCGGGGTGCCCAGATCAAAGGCGGTAATGTTGTCCCGCAGCAATGCGTCAATTTCCTCTCTGCTGGTGCCCGCAGCCACGGTCAGGTTCTTCCGGTGAAGCAGGACTACCGGCGCCGTCCGATCCGGCACAGGCACCTTCAGCAGCTGTGCCACGGCCGCGTTTCCGTAATCATCCACCACACGGATGGAGGGATAGAGCCCGGCCAGATCCTCTGCAATCTGCACCTGCGTCCACACGTTGGCGGAAATGGGCACCGGGCTTCCGCCGCTCACCGTCATGGTGGCGGCGCGATTGACCTTCACGTACAGCTGGTCTCCCACCTGTGCCTGATAGGTGGCAGGGGCTATGATGCCGCTGTCACTGGCGGTGGTGGACACCTGCAAGGTCAGTTCCTCCTCCACCAGCCCGTCAATGGCCACAGAGACCGTCACTGCGTTCCCCGCAAGGTCTGTAAAGGTATACTCTTTGACACCATTTGTACTCACGTCTACGGATATGGACTCCCCACGTGTTCCGCTTTGAATCAACACCACAGGCTCATCCGCTGTGAAGCTGATCTGCGCCTGGCGGTGGTTGTCGCCATAGTCCACCTGATAGGTGATGTTGGGCAGTGTGGTATCCACGTTGTCCACCTCATCCAGGTTTACAGCGCCCAGCAGATCATCCCGCCCGGCGGCCACCGCACGCAGGGTCAAGGCCGGTGCGTTGTTGTCGTACGTGACCGTCACCTGGTTTTCCAGGAAGGAGATGGTCACCCCTTGGGGCACTGGGATCTGCTGTCCCTGACTGTCAATGGGATAGACATCCTGCAGCCCTCTGCTGAACTGGATCTGGGCGCTGACCTCCTGGTTGGTGGCGGACAGAGCATGGTTTGCCGACCATTTGACCTGATCCACCACCTGGGGCGGTGTGGTGTCCACGCCGGTGACTTCCATCTCCATCTGGCCTGTCACCAACTCACCCCGGTACTCATAGGAGTAGAACACATTCACCGGGCCGTTCTCCCACACCGTCAGGTAGGAATATCCATAGAAAGAGGAGTTGAGATCCTGATCCAACACGGCATCCGGCACCCCGTCGTTGTCGGCGTCATTGGTGATTTTCAGCTCGGTGACCCCTTCCATGTTGGGGGGCATCAGATAGATGCGCACACTGGCACCGTCATCCACCGCCACTTGGGCATACTCAGGATCCACCTGATCCCCGATGGCCGTAATATTCACCGATACCGCTGTCACATGATCCGCCTCATCCACGGCGTAGAGCACAAACTGCGCATTGCCGGTGATCTCCAGGCTGCGGCCCTGGAGCTTCACCCCCGGGATCTCATCACTGGTTCCGGTCTCGTAGGTGGGCGCCTCCCCGTACAGGTCCGACTTGATAAACAGCCGCACAGCGCTCTCATCCACAATGTCCACGTTCCAGCGATAACTCTCCGCCCAGCCCATGCTTCTGACGAAGGCATCCATGTCGGTGTACACGTTTTCCGCGCCGTATTTTTCCCGATAATCCGGCAGGGTGGCGCCATCCTGGGGCCGCTCTTCATGGAGGTACCAGAAGGCAACCCCCGCCTCAGCCGGTGTATCCTTGTATACCCGGTATCCGGTGATGCCCACATCGGGCGCCACGGTGTCCGCCTCCTGGGTCGGGTAGGGTTTGATCTCATAGTCCAGGGTCACCGTATAGTCCGGCCCCTGAACCCCGTACTGGTTGACGTAACCGCGGAAGGTATAGCTGGTCTCCCCGCCGGCGGTAAAGACATACTTGGGACAGGTGCCTGTCTGGGGGTCCACGAGGGTGCTGCCGTTTTGATCCACCAGGTAGGCAGTCACATCCCCGTAAATCACTTGATTCTCCAGGTCCACACTGGTGTAGCTGTCCCACCGGACCATAGGTTCGATCTCCTCTTTGTAAATGTTGCTGACCTGGAACCCGCGCACATAGGCTGTCTCCTTGGAGCTTATCCACACCTCGATATAGGAATTCTCCGACACGGTCACCTGTACCGTCCCGTTTTCGTCCGTGGCAACCTGCCAGGACGGATCCGGATTGATAATTTCCACCTGATTGTGTTCACTGGACACCGTCATGGTCACCGGATCCTGGGTGTAGTCCAGGGTGGAAAAGCTGATTTTGGGATCCTCGGGCAGGGCGGTGATCTCCACCTCCTGCTGATACTCATTTCCAAAAATGTCGTCGAAAGTGATGGTGTACGTGCCATTTTCATAGATGGGGAGGGAACAGAATGTGCCGTATACCACGTCCACGGCAATGCGGCTGCCGTGGGGGTCTATGAGCTCGGTGACCCGGAACATTCGGTTGCCCTGGATATAGCCCTGCAGATAGTTTTCCGTCCTCTCTGCGTCTTCCCTCAAAACCGGTTTGGTGTTGGAGGCAGAGACCTGGAAGGTCTCATACAGAGCCTCTTCGGCAGCTCCGCTGGCCTTGTAGCTGGCAGAGACAACAATGGTGTGTTCCACCATAGCCCCCTCTTCCACCGACGGATCGTAGGGGAAGTCCCCGTAAATGGTCAGACCTGCTCCCCCGTCGGCTGTCGCAGTGGTGGAAAAGGATTTGATGCCCCCCTCATTGCGCTGGCTTTCATTCTGGTCCATCGCTTTCACATCGACGGCACTGCGCTGATCCACCTGAATGGTGAGGCTGTCCACGGCGTCCAGCACCTGATCCCAGGCATCTGTCTCTTCTGCGGAGAGTCTGATCCGGTAGGAGTTCTCGCCGTCGGCGGAGGCAGAGGCAGACACCCCTGGGGTTACGTCAGCTATGCCGTAGTACTGGGTATCGCTGCGCTCCACATGGAAGCTGGGATAGAATACCTTGGCGTTGCCCGCGCCGTCATAGATCACCAGGCACTGCGTGGTATTCAGGTCTGAGTCGATGGGGGCATCAATCCGGGCACCCATGGACCCCCACTCCCCGTTTTGGTTGGCCTGGAAGCGCAGCGGTTCCTTCCAATCGGTGACTTCCTGGTAGATCCAGACGGTTTTTTCCTCCCGGTATCCATAGTACACCTTTACATCTCCGCTGGGAGAGAAGGCATTGGCCACGGTCACGTCCACATATTCGGTGTATGCCTTTCCGGACTCTGTCTGACCGGTGGGGCCAAAGGAGTAGTTCAGCTCCAGCTCCGGGCTCTGGGTGGTGAGGTTGATCTGCATCTGATAGATGGGGGAGAGTTTTCCGTTTTCCATCTTCAGTTGATAGTAGATGGTGTTTGCCCCCACGGCATACTTCAGGTTATCGTTGCCCGCATCCTGAACCGAGTACTGGGAGATGTCATCCACAATGTCGCACTCACCCCCATACCGGTCGTACCAGTCCAGGTTGCTAAACGCAAGCAACCGGGATACGCCATTTGCACAGCTGACATCCTGGAAGTCCAGGTCGTTGGGGTCGCCGGTGGCGCCGGCATTCCAGATTTTCATGCCGGACACGAGCCCCAGATCCGTTCCCAGCCATTGGCCATATCCGTCTTCTTCCGTAGACTGGGAGGCCAGCGTCAGCTTCAGCAGTCCCGCATTATTGTGCAGGCTGTTCATGGTCTCCTCGTAGCCCACGATGTAGCCGTTGACGGTAACCGGGGTCACCTTTCTGGCCTCTGCCACATCCTGCCCATCCTGGGGGGTCACAGCCTCCGCCCCACTGGGCTTGGAAATGCCCACGTTCAACACCTGGAGAGTCTGGCCCTCCTCGGCCGTCTTGCTCCAGGCCAGGCCGCTGCCATTGTCGTAGGAGAAAGCGACGGGGAGATACCCGTCGTAGGATGTCACACCAAACTGACCGGGTATTTCGCCGGCATCCAGCAGCAGATACCCTTCCCGGCCGGAGGGCAAGGCACTGGGCAGGTAGATCTCCTGCACCCCGCCCCCCTTTTGCGCCACATGGAGCCACAGCGTGTACGCTCCGGTGGTCAACTTGTTGCCATCCAGATCCTGTGCCGGTACCGAGAACCACTGCTGCTGTCCGGCGCTGAAGGGGATTTTCTCCGAAATGACGCTCTCCGGAGCGGGTGCCCCATCCGCAGCCTGGACCAGCTGTCCGTCTTGATCGGTGCGGACGAACAGCGCATAGGAGTTTTCCAGATCCACGTCCTGTACACCCCAGTCGTCATACAGCTGATTGCGCAGCGTGATCCCGATTCGGGCGCCTGTCATGGACTGGTCGAATTTGTAATAGTCATAGGTGAATGTGTCGGTCTCTTCCACCCCTTTGCCGGAGCTGTCCTGCACTTGAATTTGACCATCGATGTCGTAGACGTCGTCTCTTTCCGGCGCATAACACACCTGCAGCTCCACATCTTCCGAGCGCGTGACATCCGTTTCATCGTCCACAGCCTGGGATGCCACGGGTGTCATGGACTGGGCGCTGGCATTCAGGCGCACCGTCACCGGGCCATAGTAGCTCCAGTCCGGGGTACCGGACTCCACCGTCAAATACACACCCTCAGCGATGGACACCCGATACCACTCCACAGCGTTGGACGCGGAACCGAACAAGGTCTCCCCGTCGGGATTGGTCACAATGCCCACATAGGTCTGGTTGTCCATGGTCATTATGGCCCGGACATAGAGATCCCCGCCCTGGGCGGTCTCACCAGTCCAGCCGGGCCGGTCAATCACCAGTCCCGGGTCGGCGATGGGAGCATCCAGGTTGTCAGACACAGAATAGTTGACAATGGTTTTGGTCAAATCCGCAGTGACAGACTGCTCCACCTGGGCCATGTTTCCATGGACATCGTAGGCCTGCACCACCAGCTTCTTGGAGACAGCAGTGACGCCGGAGACCGTGGTCTCCACCGTCAGCAGGCCGCCGGTCTCATCCCAGTTGTCCACCATAATCCAGTTGCTGTCCTGGGCTTGCGCGTCTGCTTCCACCCATTGGTATTTGACCAGCTCCACCCCATTGAGATCCTGGGCGTACACGGTGGCCGTGAGGGTGGCAGTATTGTTTTGGTTCTGGTCCTGCCCGGACACCGTTTTGACATTGGAGATGCTCACGGTGGGCGCCGCATGGTCCACGGAGATATTCTGGCCCTGGGTACTCAAGGCCACCTCTCCACCATTGCCCAGCAGATCCTGGGCGTAGAGGTGAATTTGGAAGGGGGCCTGGTCATCCAACTCCACGCCTTGGGTGTCGGTCAGTTTCAAATGCAGGTAGTATGTGCCGTCCTGCTGCATGAACACATCGTTCCAAATCAGATTCCCGCTGCTGCCTATGGTGCCGGTGCCGGAGTAGTTCTCCGGGGTCTCGGGAGACATATCAAAGGTGTACTGATAGGGAACGTTTGAGCTTCCCTTGCTGGAAGTCAATGCCACCTTTCCACCGGCCATGCCTGCACTCAGGCCGTTCTCCACCGAGTCCTTGACCTCAACGGCAATGAGAAACTCGTCCGCAGCCACCGTCTCCGCCTGTTGGATGGTCACCGAAGGGGCGGCAGTATCCAGGAAATTTTGCACCGTGGGCGGGTTGTCGCTGACGTCCACCACGTTCTGGTCCTGGGTTTCCATGTAGTTGCCGCTGATGTCCCGCAGGTGTCCGCCGGTGGACAGGCTCACCGCCTGGATCTGAACTCCCTGCGGCGTGAAGTCCTGCTCCACCGTCACAGACTGGAACACCAGGATGGATACCGGCTCTGCGTTGACGCCGTTGGCATATCCATCCTCCACATCCACCAGGGGGACGGTCACCGGTACCAGATCCCCCCCGTCATTTCTGGACAGATTCCAGGTGAGGGTAACGTCCTCCATCTCCTCCTGGGTCAGCGGCGCAATGCGCTCGCTGAGCTGCACCCGCAGCTGCACCTGATCCCCGGTGGTGGAAAAGAGCTTGGTGCGGTCCAGGTCCTCCGGCCACTGGCCGGGGAGCGTGGTCATGCTGGCATCCACGTTGGTGCCGGAGAGCAGCACCTTGTCCACATTGACCGGGTCATTGTCCAGAAACAGCGCCTTGGCGCGGACGTTCTTTTTGCCGTCTGCCATCAGCATTACCGGGTTGCCCGCCAAATCGGTGACAGGGGTGTTGACCTCATAGTAGCTGTCCTGGGCGCTGGTGATAAAGTTCTGGTAGAGATACAGGCTGTAATTGAGTTGGGAGGTATCCGTACGATTCTCCAGTGAGACGATCTGATACTCCTCTCCCTCCAGTGCGCTGGTGTCAACGATTTGGAAGCCCAGGGCTCCGCCCTTGTGGCTGGCGCCCTCCAGCCCATTTTCCAGGGCGACGCACTCCGCCTGAAGATAGATCACCTGGGCCGCGGGGTCGTCTGCGGGAACAACCCCCACCTCCAGCTTCAAGTCGGCCAGGTCCTCTTTGGTGGTGCTCTGGTTTGCCGGCCGCATCATCTCCTGCTCACAAAGCCAGATTACCGGCTTCCCGTCGTACGCTTGGGCGTCTTCCGTCACCAGGATCTCCCAGGGGTCCGGGTCGGACTCAGTCACCTGGCCCGGCGAGACCATGTCGGCCAGAACATACCACGCCGAATGGGAAGAGGCATCTTCCCCTGTACCCACAATGGTCATCCGGGGGTTGGTGTGGTCGGGCATGGGGGTCCAGGTGCTGGAACAGGGCGAACTGGGCCGGTCACTCATCTCTCCCACCAGGTCGTTCACGGAGTGCCCCACCTGAATGTTGTCCTTCTCTGTACTGGCCACAGCGCCAGTGCCCATGTTCACATAGATGTCCTCCCAGGAATAGGCCTCCGGGAAGGACTCATCAGGGAAGTCCTTCCAGTCATAAGTGACATTCCAGGACCCATACCCGGCTTTTGTCCAGAACTCCATGTAATACAAGTGATCGTCGCCACGGACCGTTCTCATGTACACCCCTGAGCTGCTGCTCACCTTGGACATATTCTTGGTCAGGGTATAGCCGGAAAAGTCCACAAAGTTGTAGTACGCCACGCTTCCGTCTGGCTGGGACAGCGTATTCTCCACCACAGCGGCGGTTTGCTTGTTCATCACATTCACCGGGGTGCGCTCCGGCATCTCCAGATAGTTCTCCGCCGCACTGGCCTTAAAGCCAACCCCCTCCAGGCTCCAGAGCCCGGACATCTCCAGAAGCATACCCGCGGCCAACACCGCACTGACCACGCGCCTGCCCTTCTTGCCCCATGGCACCTTCTTTTCTCCCATTGTTCTCATACGTTCCTCCTTGTCTTGCCCTCGACATCCACTTGATCCGTTTCTTTCCTGATCTCCTTTCCCGGCATCCATCAACAGTATCATCGCTGGATATAGCTGGTTTCATTCTAGTTTGACGTTCCCATGTCAGCAAGGTAATTGGCAACAACGTATTGTTTCTGGCAAGAAAGAATTTCCACTGGCTGGCATCTGTGTCCATTCTATGCTATGATGGTCGAAAGGGGGCATCGAAGCGCCTCTGGCACCCCCTGACTTTGGGAGAGAGGAGACGGCGTGGATGCGCATTGCGTTGGTGGATGACGACCGCGGGTTTCAGCGGTCTGTGCAGGCGCTCTGTCAGGAGTTCGGCGCCCGGCACTGTGTGCACATGGAAACCGACTTTTTCTCCTCCGGTGAGGAGTTCCTCCAACACTTCACCCATGGCAGCTATGACCTGATTTTTATGGACATCTACATGGGCGAGATGGACGGAATTGCCGTTGCTTCGCATATTCGCCGCACCGACCGCTGGGTGAAGCTGGTCTTTTTAACCTCCAGCTCGGATTTTATGCCGGAGGCATTTTCCTTCCACGCCTTTGAATACCTGACCAAGCCCCTGGACAAGGACCGCTTTTTTCAGGTGTTGGCGGATGTGCACCTGATGGACGATGCCCCTCCCTTTGTCAATCTGACCAGCGGCAGACAGACCCACTCTGTCTTTCTCGATGACATACTCTCTGTGGTCACCGATGCCCATTACCTGGAGGTCAAATTGAAAGGTGGCACTACCCTCCGCTGCCGCATGACCGTCTCCGCATTTCAGACCCTGGTGGGAAAGGATCCCCGGTTTCTCTGCGTCAACAAAGGGGTGCTGGTCAACGCCGACTACGTCGCCGAGATGAGCAAGGATCAATGCGTCCTTCAGGACCAGTCGGCCTTTCCGGTCAAGGTCCGACAGAGCCAAAAGATTGTGGACCAGTTGAGAGCATACAACTTTGAAAAGATCCGCAGCCAACAACGGCATTCCAGATGAATTTTGATTGGAAAAGAGGTGACTTTCGTGGATGCTGCCCCCTATGTTCGGGCCATGCTGGAGTTTTCCATCATCATCCCCGCCGCCTGGATCTGCTACTGTCCCATGCACGATTCGCTGAAATATTCCCCCAGAAAAACCTTTCTGCTGTGCGCCCTTGCGGCATTGATTTACTTTCCCCTGATCGGCTTGTTCCAGATGACGTTTTCCCATATCATCCACATCAATGTCCCCCTTGGCATCTCGGTGGTGCTGTTCTTCCTTCTCTATCACCGAACGCTGCGCACCAATCTTTCCCAGTCCGCGGCCATGTTTCTCAACGCCTGTGCTCTGATGTCCTTTCCCAGCAGCTTTGCCTATGCCTTTGACGCATGGCTGCACCCCACCTCCAACTACTTGGGCTTTTCCTTTTCCGCGACGCTGTTCCAGTTGGCCCTGTCCTTCGCCATTGCCGCAGCCGCCACGCCATTTTTGTGGAAGCACTTTGCCTACGCCATTCGTACCATTCATTCTACCGCGGTCTGGAATACCTTTCTCATCTTTCCCGTCCTGTTCACCGCTTCCAATGTGTTTACCATCCCACTTTCCTACCAGACCCTGCACACTGGCAGGATGTTCCAAATCTATGTTGGCATGGAAACTCTTTTCCTGTTAATGCTCTTTTTTATCTATGCCATTCTCTACCGAATTTCCTATGTTCTGGCCGAACAGCACCGCCAAGAGGAGCATACACACTTTCTTCAACTTCAGCTCAAGCAATATCAGTCTCTGCAGGAATATGTGGATCGGACCCGTCAGATCCGCCATGATTTTCGCCACTCCATCCATGCCCTCTCCCAGATGGCCCACGCCGGAGATATGGATGGGATCACACGCTATCTCCATGAATATGAGCAATCCATCCCTCCATCTTCCCCCTTAAAGTACTGCAACCTCAGCGGGGTCAACGCCCTTTTGAATTACTACCGGGACATTGCCGCAGAAGAACAAATTCAGACCAATTGGAACATTCACATTCCCGCCCTCCAGCGCATACCGGAACCAATGCTATGCGGTCTGCTGGGCAATATCCTGGAAAATGCCGTCTCCGGGTGCTCCACTGTGCCGCCCCATATGCGCTATTTCAACCTGACCATTGATATGAAAAACTCCCACGATCTGTATATTGTCTCCAGCAACAGCTTCAACGGCGTGGTGGTCAAGCACAACGGAGAATACCTGTCCACCAAACATTCCGGCAAGGGCATCGGCCTGTCCTCCATTGCCGCAACCGCCAAGGAATACGGCGGCACCCTGGTGGTCTCCCACACCGACACCGCGTTTTACATGGACGTTGTCATTCAAATCCAATAGGAACCCCCCGGCATAGCCGGGGGTTCTTCATATGCGGGCAAAGCCCTTTGTTACTAGCCACGCCTCAAGGCGTTAGTACGGTCTGCCACTTGCGAAAGATTAGTGCTTGCTACCCGTAAACGGGTCGATGTATTCCTTGATTGTCATCTGGTCCCCAATTTGGTCTTCTTTGAGCTGGTTCTGGATATACTCTGCTATCTTTTTCGCATTTTTCCCTGCTGTGTCCACGTAGTACCCTCGGCACCAAAATTGCCGATTCCCATACTTGTACTTCAAGTTGCTGTGCCGCTCAAAAATGATGAGGCTACTTTTCCCCTTGAGAAACCCTACGAAACTGGACACGCTCATTTTCGGCGGTATCTCTACAAGCATATGTATATGGTCGGGACACACTTCTGCTTCTACAATCTTTACCTGCTTCCAGTTGCACAACTCTCTCAGTATTTTCCCTATTTCTACTCTGTTGTCCTTATAAAAGACTTTCCTGCGGTATTTCGGTGCAAACACAATGTGATATTTACAATTCCATGTTGTATGTGCTAAACTGGTCTTGTCATTAGGCTTCATGCCTTTTGTCCTCCTTTTGATACTTTTGTGCAGTTGGCAGACCGCACTCTTATTGTATCAAAAGGAGTTTTTTCTTCATATGGAACGCTAAAGCTTTTTTTGAACTCCCCGGCACAGCCGGGGGTTTTCATTAGACAAAAAAAGAGGCGCTGCAAGCCTGTGGCTCACAGCACCTCTTGGGGTTATTTTACCGTATTGCGCAGAACGCCGATGTGGGAGATGTCTACTTCCACCACATCCCCGGACTGCATGGGGCCAATGCCAGCGGGGGTACCGGTGGCCACCACGTCACCCGGTTCCAGAGTCATGGAGGCGGTGATAAACTCCAGAAGCTTTGGCACGGTGGTGATAAAGTCCCGGGTGTTCCCCTGCTGGACCACGCTGCCGTTGAGGCGGGTGGTAACCTCCAGGCGGTCGGGGTCCACCCCGTCCACCACCCAGGGGCCCACCGGACAGAAGCCATCCATGGACTTTCCACGGGTCCACTGCCCGTCGTGCTTCTGCACATCCCGGGCGGTGACGTCGTTGAGGCAGGTGTAGCCCAGCACATACTCTGCATAGTCCTCTGCACGGATTTTAGAAGCCCGGCGGCGGATGACCACCGCCAACTCCCCCTCATAGTCCAGGCGCTGGACAAACTCCGGCGGGTCGATCTCCCCGCCAGGGGTGTTGAGGGCATTGAGCCCTTTTAGGAAGAGGACGGGGAATCCGGGGGGCTCAGCCCCCATCTCCCGGGCGTGCTCGGCGTAGTTCTTCCCCACGCATACAATCTTGGTGGGGGTACAGGGGGCCAACAGCGGACAGTCTGCCAAGTTGACGCTGCCTCCGTCGTACTCCACGCCCTCATAGGGGGCGCAAGTGAGGGTCTTCACCTGCTCTCCCTCCACTACACCCCACTGGGGGCCGCTCTGGCTGAGAAACCGCACGTACTTCATCTCTCAGCCCTCCATATGGTTGAAGATCAGCTCCAACAGGGCCTGCTTGCCGTCCCCCTTCTCCGCGGAGAAAGGAATGACGGGGACGGCCTCGGGCAGCTCCAGGGTGTCCCGCACCCGCTGGAGATTCCCCTCCACCTCGCTCTTTTTCAGCTTGTCCAGCTTGTTGGCCACCACCACATAGGGCTTGTCGGTGGTGAGGAAGAAGTCGCTCATCACCTTGTCGTCCGCCGTGGGCTTGTGGCGGGCATCCACAATGAGAATGCCCAGAGTCATCAGAGAGGTATCGGCAAACCAGCCCTCAATGAGCTTGGCCCACCGGGCCCGCTCGGCCATGGACACCTTGGCGTAGCCATAGCCGGGCAGGTCCACCAGGTAGAGCTGTTTGTCAATGAGGAAGTAGTTGATATGGGTGGTCTTGCCGGGAGCGGAGCCCACCCGGGCGAAGTTCTTGCGGTTGAGCAGACGGTTGATTACCGAGGACTTGCCCACGTTGGACCGCCCGGCAAACACCACCTGGGGCAGAGCGTCCCGGGGAAAGTCAGCGGGCTTGGCCGCCGAGCGGACAAACTCCGCCTGATTCAAATTCACCTTCATATCGCTCACCTCACTGGCACAGATTCACTGCCGTCCCAGGGGTCTTTGCCTCCGGGGGCAGAACGGCGTCAGGCGCTTTGGGGGGCTGGCCGTCAGAGACCAGCGCACAGGCCAGCACCTGGTCGGCCTGGGACACAGGGATAAACTTCAAGCTCTCTCGCACCAAGGGGTCAATCTCCTCCAGGTCCTTCACATTGTCTTCGGGGAGAATGACAGTACTCATACCATTGCGCAGGGCGGCCATGGTCTTCTCCTTCAACCCGCCAATGGCCAGCACCCTTCCCCGAAGGGTGATCTCCCCGGTCATGGCCACGTCACCCCGCACCGGGGTTCCGGTGAGGGCGGACACCATGGCGGTGGTGATGGCAATGCCTGCCGAGGGTCCGTCCTTGGGCACAGCGCCCTCGGGGAAGTGGACGTGGATGTCCTTGTCCTTATAGAAGGTGCCAGGCAGCCCCAGCTGGCTGACCCGGCTGCGGATGAAGGACAGGGCGGCCCGGGCGGACTCCTTCATCACGTCCCCCAGGTTGCCGGTGAGCTCCACCTTTCCGGTGCCCTCCACCACGTTGACCTCCACCTCCAGGATTTCGCCGCCCACAGAGGTCCAGGCCAGGCCGTTGACCACCCCCACCTGGGGCTGGCCCGCCGCCTTGTCCTTGGCGTAGCGCCGGGTGCCCAGGAAGTCGGACAGGTTGTCCGGGGTGATGTGCACACTCTTGCACCCCTCCCGCACCAGCTTCATGGCAGACTTCCGGCACAGCTTGTCCAGCAGCCGCTCCAGACGGCGCACCCCGGACTCCCGGGTGTAGCCGGAGATGATCTGGTGCAGGGCCTGGTCGTTGAGCTTCACCTGGGTACGGGTGAGGCCGTGGGCCTTGAGCTCCTTGGGCCATAGGTGGCGCTTGGCAATCTGCACCTTCTCCTCGTCGGTGTAGCTACCCAGTTCAATGATCTCCATCCGGTCCAGCAGAGGCCGGGGGATGGTATCGGTGGTGTTGGCGGTGGCGATAAACAGCACCTCGGACAGGTCAAAGGGCATCTCCAGGTAGTGGTCCCGGAAGGTGGCGTTCTGGTGCACGTCCAGCACCTCCAGCAGAGCGGCGCTGGGGTCACCCCGGTGGTCGCTGCCCACCTTGTCCAGCTCGTCCAGCACCAGCACCGGGTTGACGCTCCCCGCCTGGCGGATGCCGGCGATGATGCGTCCGGGCATGGCCCCCACGTAGGTCTTGCGGTGGCCTCGAATCTCCGCCTCGTCATGGACGCCGCCCAGGGAGATGCGGGCCAGCTTCCGGTTCATGGCCCGGGCCACGCTCATGGCAATGGAGGTCTTACCCACACCGGGCGGGCCCACCAGGCACAGCACCTGGCCCTTCAGATTGGGGGACAGCTGCTTGACGGCCACAAACTCCAAAATACGCTCTTTCACCTTTTCCATGCCGTAGTGGTCGGCCTCCAGCACCTTAGACACGGCAGCCACGTTGGCCCGCTCCTTGGTGCGCACCGTCCAGGGCAGCTCCAGGCAGGTATCCAGGTAGCCCCGGAGTACCGAGGCCTCGGCGGAGCCGTAGGGCTGCTTCTCCAGATGTTTGATCTCCTTGAGCAGCTTTTCCCGTACTTCGTCGGGCAGCTTGGCCTTGGCCACACGCTCCCGGTATTCAGCGATCTCGTCGCCGTCGCCCCGGTCGCCCAGTTCTCGCTGGAGCACCTTCAGCTGCTCTCGCATGTAGTAGTCACGCTGGTTTTCCGCCATCTGCTCCTGGACCTTGCCCTCCAGCTCGCTCTCCACCTGGCGGATCTCCACTTCCCGGGCCAGGATGCGCACCAGCTTCTCCAGCCGCTTGGCGGGGCGCAGTTCCTCCAGGATGAGCTGCTTGTCCTCAAAGCGCAGGGGCAGGTTCTGGGCGGTATAGTCGGCTATGTACACCGGGTCGTCGCTGGCTAGAAGCTTCAAATACAGCTCCGGGGACACCCGGTCGGACAGCTCGGTGTATCGCTCCACCATGGAATAGATCTGGCGAATCAGCGCCTCGGTGCGGGGCGTATTCTCCCGGGCGGCGGGCTCCTCCTCCAACAGCTCCAGCTCGGCGGTGAGGTAGGGCTCAGTGGTCAGCAGCTGCAGCATTTTACCCCGCTGCTTGCCCTCCACCATCACCCGCACATTGTTGTCGGGCAGACGGAGAATCTGCTTGATGGTGGCCACGGTCCCCACCTGATACAGGTGCTCCTGGGCGGGGTTCTCGGCGGCCAGGTCCTTCTGGGTCACCAGGAAAATCTCCCGGTTCCCGGTCATGGCCTGTTCCAGGGCCCGGATGGAGAACTCCCGACCCACATCGAAATGAAGCAGCAGATGGGGAAATACCGTAATAGCCCGCAGGGCCAGGGCAGGCATGGCCACAATTTCCCGCTCATGTATGGTCTCACTCATGGTTGTATTCCTCCTTTCCACCTCCCAAAAGGAGGCGATATAAGCAAAGGGGCGAGCACGAGGCCCGCCCCTATCAAAATTTGGTTAGGATGCGTTTCCCTTCCGGGCCGCCTGTCCGCCCGGCTCCGCCCGCAGAGATGCAGCGCCCAGTCTGGGTCTGACGGGACGGCCTTCCTCCCGCACCACCTCAGGGGGCTGCTCTCCCCGGATGGCTTCGGGGGTGATGATGACCTTGGCGATGGAGTCGTCCGAGGGCACATCGTACATGATGGGAGTCATCACTTCCTCCAGCACCGCCCGCAGACCACGGGCGCCGATCTTCCGCTCCACCGCCTTCTGAGCCGCTGCCTCCAGGGCCTCAGGGGTGAACTCCAGCTCCACGTTGTCATACTCCAGCAGCTTCTGGTACTGCTTGACCAGAGCGTTCTTGGGCTCGGTGAGGATCTGCACCAGCTGCTTGCCGTCCAGAGCCTTCAGGCCAGTGATCACCGGCAGACGGCCCACCAGCTCGGGGATGATGCCGAACTTCAGCAGGTCGTGGGGCTGCACGTTGCGGAAGATGTCCTCCTCGCTGCGCTCGGCCGCGGTGCGCACCTGTGCACCAAAGCCCATGGTCTTCTGGTCCATGCGCTGCTCAATGATCTTCTCCAGACCATCAAAGGCACCGCCGCAAATGAACAGGATGTTCTTGGTGTCAATCTGCAAGAACTCCTGGTGGGGGTGCTTGCGGCCACCCTGGGGCGGGACATTGGCCACCGTACCCTCCAAAATTTTCAGCAGAGCCTGCTGCACACCCTCGCCAGACACATCCCGGGTAATGGAGGTGTTCTCGCTCTTCCGGGCGATCTTGTCGATCTCATCCACATAGATGATGCCCCGCTGGGCCAGCTCAATATCGTAATCTGCCGCCTGCACCAGCCGCAGCAGAATGTTCTCTACGTCGTCACCCACATAACCGGCCTCGGTGAGGGTGGTGGCGTCGGCAATGGCAAAGGGCACCTTCAGCACCCGGGCCAGAGTCTGGGCAAAGAGAGTCTTGCCGCAGCCGGTGGGGCCTACCAGGAGGATGTTGCTCTTTTGCAGCTCCACCGAGTCCCCGCCACCAAAATAAATCCGCTTATAGTGGTTGTACACAGCCACGGACAGGGCGATCTTCGCCTGCTCCTGGCCGATAATATATTCATCCAGCACATCCCGAATCTCTCGGGGAGTGGGAATCACGTCGGGCATCTCCGGACTGCCCAGCTCCGGGCGCTCTTCCTCGTCCAGAATGCTCAGGCAGAGGTGGACACACTCGTTGCAGATGTATGCCCCGGGTCCGGCAATGATACGCTCTACCTGCTCCTGATGCTTGCCGCAAAAGGAACAGCGAACGGTTTTGTACTCATCTCGAGCCATGAATTACCTTCCTTTCGTCAGACGTGCCAAAGAGCGAAGACAGTGCTTGTCTCCGCCCTTTTGCATCATCAACGATTATAAATGACCTTGTCAATGAGGCCATAGGCCGCTGCTTCTTCGGCGGTCATGAAATTGTCACGCTCACAGTCGGCGGTGACCTGCTCCACGCTCTTGCCGCAGTTGTCGGCCAGGATCTGGTTCATCCGCTTCTTGATGACTTCCAGACGCTTGAGGTGGATGGCCATATCGGTGATCTGTCCCTGGGTACCGGCAGAGGGCTGGTGAATCATGATCTCCGCATTGGGCAGAGCCAGACGCTTGCCCTTGGTACCGGCAGAGAGCAGAAATGCGCCCATGGAGGCGGCCATACCCACGCAGATGGTGGACACGTCACACTTGATATACTGCATGGTGTCATAGATGGCCATGCCGTCGGTGACAGAGCCGCCGGGGCTATTGATGTAGAACTGAATGTCCTTGTCCGGGTCCTGAGCCTCCAGGTACAGAAGCTGGGCCACAACCAGGGCGGATGTGGTGGCGTTCACCTCTTCACCCAGGAAAATGATACGGTCGTTGAGCAGACGGGAGAAGATGTCGTAGGAACGCTCTCCCCGGCTGGTCTGCTCCACAACATAGGGAACTAAACTCATGGAAACCTCTCCTTCGTTACTGGAAATCAGTCCCAGTATACCCAGCAGCAAGGGAGGAATATTCCTCCCTTGCTGGTTTTTTACGGGATGAAATTACTCGCCCTGAGCCTCGGTGGTCTCAGCCTGAGCCTCTTCCTTCTTCTTGGCGGGCTTCTTGGCAGAGGACTTCACCAGCTCCAGAGCCTTCTTGGAGCCCAGGTCCTGCTTCATGTCGCTCTCGTTGGTGACCTCACGGACCTGCTCCTCGGTGACGTTGAACTGCTCGGCCAGGCGCTTGACCTCGGCGTCCAACTCCTCCTGAGTGACCTCGATGCCCTCGGCCTTGGCCACGGCATCCAGAGCCAGAGCGGTGCGGACTGCACGGTCAGCGGCGGTCTTAGCCTGGGCACGCACGTCGTCCATGGACAGGCCCATGTACTTCAGGTAGTCCTGGAAGTTCAAGCCGTTCTGCTGCATGCGCATGGCCTGCTCCTCCACCATCTTGTCGGCGCGGTAGTCCACCATGGCCTCGGGCACGTCGCACACCAGGTTCTCCAGCAGGGCGTCGATGACAGCGGCCTCGTAGTCGCGCTCGGCCTGCTGCTGACGGCGGGCCTTCAGCTTCTCCTTCAGGTCCTTCTTGAACTCGTCCAGGGTGTCAAACTCGGACACGTCCTTGGCGAACTCGTCGTCCAGGGCGGGCTCCTGACGCTCCTTGACCTCGTTGACCTTCACCTTGAAGACCACGGCGGCGCCAGCCAGATCGGCGGTGTAGTTCTCGGGGAAGGTGATGTCCAGGTCCTTCTCCTCGCCGGCCTTCATGCCGATGACCTGCTCCTCGAAGCCGGGGACGAAGGTGCCGGAGCCCAGCTCCAAGGAGTAGTTCTCGCCCTTGCCGCCCTCGAAGGCCACGCCGTCCTTGAAGCCCTCGAAGTCGATGACAGCCACGTCGCCCTTCTTGGCCTTGCGGTCCACGCTCACCAGGCGGGAGGCACGGTCGATGTAGGGCTTCATCTCAGCCTTGACATCGGCGGCGGTGACCTTCACCTCGGGCTTGGCAACCACCAGGCCCTTGTACTCCTTCACGGAAGCCTCGGGCTGCACGGTGACCAGAGCCTTGAAGGTGAAGCCGTCCTTGCTGACCTCCACGATCTCCAGCTTGGGGTAGGCCACGGGCACAATGCCAGCCTCCTTCAGAGCGGCATCATAGGCAGCGGGATAGGCCTCCTCCACAGCGTCCTCAAAGAACACCTGCTCGCCGTACATCTTCTCCACCATCTTGCGGGGCACCTTGCCCTTGCGGAAGCCGGGGACCATGATGTTCTTCTTCTGCTTGTTGTACACCTTGTTGATGGCGGCGTCAAACTCAGCAGCGCTGACCTCGATGACCAGCTCAATGGCGCTGTTTTCTTTCTTCTCGTTGCTCTTGATGTTCATGTATACGTTCCTCCAACTTAGCCCCGCCTGAGGCTGGGGCTTTCTTTCTGATAAATCCAATCCATTCTATCAGATTGTACAGAAGATTTCCACTGTTTTTTTTGTCAATCCAAAATTTTTTTCGGACGGAAACCGATGTAGTCTGCAGCCACCAGCTGATAGGCCACGCTTCCCTGCACTCCCTCCACCGCCAGACGGTGGCTGGGACCATGGAGATGGCCATAGCAACACAGCTTTACCTGGTACTGCTCCAGCAGCTGCAAAATCTCCGGGCACTGGTACCCCTTGTACAGGGGCGGATAGTGGAGAAAGCAGTATTTCTCCGCCTCCCCCGCCGCCTTCAGCGAGGTCTCCAGGCGCATCACCTCCCGGCGAAACACCTTCCCCGAGGGGGCATTGGCCTGCTCTTCATAGAACCAGCCCCGGGTGCCGCACAGGGCCACATCCCCGTAAAAGGCGCAGTTGTTGTGGAGAATGTGCAGGCGCTCCAGGCCGTTTGCCTGAAAAAAGGCATTCATCTTAGAGGCGGTGTTCCACCAGTAGTCGTGGTTTCCCTTCAAAATCCACTTCTCCCCCGGCAGCCGGGAGTTGAGAAACTCCAGGTCCTTCTTGGCCTCCTCCAGGCTCATACCCCAGGACAGGTCCCCGCACAGCACCACCGTGTCATCGTCCGATACGCAGGAAAAGCCTTCCTCCAGCTTCTCCACATAGCCTTCCCAACTGCCCCCGAACACCTCCATGGACTTGTCGGCGCCCAGAGACAGATGGGTGTCTCCGATGGCATAAAGGGCCATTTCTTCCCTCCTTGTCCCCGGTCAGCGCAAGTGCTCCAGCACCTGATCCACCATGTGCTCCTTCTCGGTGACGGTGTCAAACCGGGGCTGTTTGTTTTTCAGTCGGGCCAGAGGCTGGGGCACCTCTACCCCAGTGAGCTGGGACAGCTGGTCCAGAATCTCCGTGCCAGCGGCGTGCTCCTGCACCCCCAGGGCGTCCAGCACGCTGGAGCAGAACTTGAAGGGGCTGGCGGTGGACACCACCACCGTGGGGGTCTCGTCCCCGCTCTCCTTGCGGTACTGCTCCAGCACGTCAAAGGCCACAGCGGTGTGGGGGTCAATGAGGTAGTGCTGCTCCTCCCACATCCGGCGGATGGTCTCCTTGGTCTGAGCATCGTCACAGTACCCGGCGGCAAAGGTCTGGTGCAGCTTGGTCTTGATGGGCACGCTCACCTCATAGCTGCCCTTCTCCGCCAGCTGCTCCATGTACTCGGTCACCTGCTTGTCATCCCGGCCGGACAGCTCAAAGAGCAGACGCTCCAGGTTGCTGGAGATGAGAATGTCCATGGAGGGAGACAGAGTGTTGTGGAAGGGACGATTGCGGTCATACACACCCGTGCGGAGAAAATCGGTGAGCACGTTGTTCTCATTGGAGGCACAGATGAGGGTCTTAATGGGCACCCCCATCATTTTGGCATAATAGGCAGCGAGAATATTGCCGAAATTTCCCGTGGGCACGCAGACATTGATCTCCTGGCCCTTCTCAATGGCGCCCTCCCGGCGCAGATCGCTGTAGGCGGAGATGTAATAGACGATCTGAGGCAGCACACGGCCCCAGTTGATGGAGTTGGCAGAGGACAGGAAATAGCCGCGCTCGGCCAGCTGCTGGGCCAGCTCCTCGTCGGCAAACAGCTTCTTGACCCCGGTCTGGGCGTCGTCGAAGTTGCCCACCACGGCACACACACCCACGTTGCCGCCCTCCTGGGTGACCATTTGCAGCTGCTGAATGTCGGACACGCCGTCCTTGGGATAGAACACCAGGATCTGAGTCTTGCTCACATCCTTGAAGCCCTCCAGGGCAGCCTTTCCGGTGTCGCCAGAGGTGGCCACCAGAATGCACACCGTCTTCTTCTCATCGTTCTTCCGCAGAGAGGCGGAGAGGAGATGGGGCAGCATTTGCAGGGCCATATCCTTGAAGGCGCAGGTGGGGCCGTGCCACAGCTCCAGGCAGTAGGTGTTGTCGTCCAGACGGCGCACCGGAGCCACCTCGGGGTCAGAGAACTTTCCACCGCCGTAGGCCGCCCGGGCATACCCCGTCAGCTCAGAACTGGAGAAGCCCTCCAAAAATCCGTTCAGCACATACACCGCCCGCTGCTGGTAGGACATATCCTTCAGGGACTCCAGGGCATTTCCCGCCAGGCGGGGCAGCACCTGGGGAGTCATCAGACCTCCGTCTGGCGCCAGTCCCTTGGCAATGGCCTGAGCCGCAGTCATACGCAAATTGTTGTTTCTCGTGCTCAGATAATTCATGATTGTCTCACTACCCTCATTAAGTTATTGTAAAACACATCGTGCAGCAGCTCTTCCCCATATCCATAACTCAGTAGATACGAATAGAGCCCGGAAAGCCGGGTGATGTGGGATAGGGGTTCCACGAGCTCCGCCCCGTCCCAGTCGCCCCCTAAGGCCACACATTTGTCCCCACCCAGGGCCAGGATGTGGTCCAAGTGGCGGCGTACCGCCTCCAGGTCCCGGCTGCCGCCTACAAAGTTCTCATAGAAATTTAGTCCAATGACACCTTGATGCTCTATTATGGCAGTTATCTGCTCATCCGTCAAGTTTCTTGTGTGGTCACACACCGCCCGGGCGTTGGAGTGGCTGGCAATCACGCCCCCTTGGCACAGGTCCATCACGTCCCAGAACCCCGCCTCGGACAGGTGGGACACGTCCACCAGCACCTCCAGTTCCCCCATCCGCCGCACAAATTCCCGGCCCAGCGGGGTGAGGCCCTGGTGGGGCTGGTCGCTGTGGGAACCGCTGAGGGCATTGGCATGATTCCAAGTCGGGTTAATGGCGCACACCCCCTGCCGGGCGGCCCACTCCAGGCCCTCCAGGCTGCACCCCAACAGCTCCGCCCCCTCCACAGAGAGAAAAGCAGCACACTTCCCTTCCCTGTTGGCCTGACGAGCCTCACGGGCGGTGGTGCAGTGGGTCACCAGATGAGAGTAGCAGTCCATCTGATGGCGGAAATAGTTCAGCTGGCTTTTGCAGGCTGCTTCGGGACATCCGCCCCCCACGTAGCCTGGGGCCGTCCACAGGGCAAACACCTGGGTATAGGCCCCAAAAGTGTCCAGCGCAGAGCCCAGCTCCAGCGCCCCGGTGTTGTAGGGCAGCTCCTCCCCCATGGCCCAGCAGCGGTACACCGTGTCACAGTGTCCATCCATCACAGAAAATCGGTTCATTCCCACTCACCTCAAAAAGCATTTTCCAGATAGTTTATGTGAGGATGACGGGTGGCAGTCCCCTGAGGCGCATAGATTTCTGCCACGTCGAACCGGGGCTGAAGCTGGGTGGGATGGGCTTGCAGGTAGAGCAGCGCCGCCGCCCGCAGCTTGCGCTGCTTGGAGAGCGTCACCGACTCCCGGGCGGTCATGATATCGTCGTTGCGCCGCAGCTTCACCTCCACAAAGGCCAGGTACTTGCGGTTTGTGGCCACCAGGTCCAACTCCCCCAGCCGACAGCGGTAGTTGACATCCACGATGTTGTACCCTTGTTTGCGCAGATAGTTGGCCACCTGCATTTCTCCCCACTTGCCCAGCAAGCGGGCCTCCGCTCCGCCCCTCATAGCTTTTTCAGAAAACTGCGGCGGTGGATGGGACAGGGCCCGTACTCCCGCAGCAGCTCATAGTGCAGCTTGGTGGGGTACCCCTTGTGCTTGTCAAAGGCGTACTGTGGATAGGCGCTGGCCATCTCCTCCATGTATCGGTCCCGGCTGACCTTAGCCAGGATGGAGGCAGCAGCAATGGAGGCGGAGTGGGAATCCCCCTTCACCACCAGCTCATGGGGGGCGGTGATGGCGCAGCGGCTTCCGTGGTCCCGGTTGCCGTCCACCAGCACCAGCTGGGGGGCAGGCTCCAGGCCGTCAATGGCCCGCTGCATGGCCAGCATCCGACAATTGAGAATATCCAGCTGGTCGATCTCCTCCGCCTCTGCCCAGGCCACACTATAGCTCACCGCTTGCTCCCGGATGAGGTCAAAGAGCAGGTCCCGCCGCCGGGGCGTCACCTTCTTTGAGTCGTTCAAATAGGGCAGTTCCGCCCCCTGGGGGAGAATCACCGCTGCGGCGTACACCCGCCCGGCCAGGGGCCCGGCTCCCGCCTCGTCCACCCCAGCCAGGTACTCAATCCCCGCCTGGGCACGAATCTGGGCATCCCACTGGTAAAGGCCGATGCGCTCTTCCCCGTTATTCATGGATATCCTCCGGCCGTTCCAGTGTAAAGCGTCCAAGCTTGCTGCCTCGGAACTCATCCAGCAGCACCCGGGACATCCGCTCGGTGTCCACCTCGCCGCCGGAAATCAGCATGCCGCGCTTGCGGGCAGCCATCTCCAGCAGCTCCCAACCGGCCTTTCCCTCCAGGTCTTTGAGCTTGTAACGCTCTTCCAACACGCCGGGATAATGGGCACTCAAAAGGGCCATCAGGCCACAGGCCAGCTCCTCACCGTCCAGAATCTCGTCTCGCACAGCGCCTGTAAAGGCCAAATGCATGCCAGTGGTCTCATCCTCAAATTTGGGCCAGAGAATGCCGGGGGTGTCCAGCAGGTCCAGCCCCTGGTCGATGTTTACCCACTGCTTGCCACGGGTGACGCCGGGGCGGTCCCCCGCCTTGGCAGATTTGCGGCGGGCCACCTTGTTGATGAAGGTGGATTTGCCCACGTTGGGCACCCCCACCACCATGACGCGCACGGGACGGCCCACCTGGCCCTTGGCTCTCCAGGCCTCGATCTTCTCCCGCAGGGCCTGCTTGACCACGTTGGAAAACTGGTTGACGCCCTTGCCGCTCTTGGCGTCGGTCTCCAGCACCGCATAGCCCTTTTGCTTAAACCAGGCCATCCACTGGGCGGTGACCTTGGGGTCTGCCTGATCGGCCCGGTTGAAGATGATCATGCGGGGGCGGTCTCCCACCATGGAGTCAATGTCCGGGTTACGGCTGGAGATGGGAATGCGGGCATCCACCACCTCCGCCACCATGTCCACAAACTTCACGTCCTCCTCCATCTGGCGGCGGGTCTTGGTCATATGTCCGGGATACCATTGGATGTTCATCGTGCTCCCCTTTCTCTGGGAGCCTTTCTCCCAGTGCAGATTTTCTATCTATTATACTAAAGATTTGTCCTATGGGAAAGTGGGAATACAAAAAAAGGAGCGGAAATTCCGCTCCTTTTCTCGTGCAAACTGGTGCAATTACAGATCTTCCTTGACCTTAGCAGCCTTACCGACGCGGTTACGCAGGTAGTACAGCTTGGCGCGGCGAACCTTACCGTGACGGACGGTCTCCACCTTCTCGATGGTGGGAGCGTGCAGGGGGAACACCTTCTCCACGCCCACGCCGTAAGACACACGACGCACGGTGAAGGTCTCCTCGATGCCGCCGTGCTTCTTGGCGATGACGGTACCCTCGAACACCTGGATACGCTCACGGTTGCCTTCCTTAACGCGGATGTGCACGCGGACGGTGTCACCCACGTTGGCCACGGGGGCCTCGGCCTTCAGATACTTCTGGCTAAATTGCTTCAGCTGTTCCATTGATATTTCCTCCTAGTATTCAGGCGTTCGTGCGTCAACGTGTCGTGCGCAGAGGACCACCCTTATTTAAGACCGAGTTATTTTACCATAGTGGCAGAGAGAAAGCAAGTCTTTATTTCCCTTTTTTTCTTCTCTTTGTCTGCCACCACCCCAGGGTCTCCCGGCGCACCACCCCCCAGAACAGCCACGTGGAGGTGAGCAGCAAAGTCACGTTGGCATAGGCGCCCATGACGATGGCTCCCACACCCACCAGTCCCCCCACCAGCAGCGCAGACAGACCGGTCTCCCATCGGTCCGCCCGCTCCGGCCCCAACCGAGGCGAGAGGTAATTGCGCAAGATACGAGCGCCGTCCAGGGGGCGGATGGGCAGGAGGTTGAACGCCCCCACCCCCACGCTGAGAGCGGCCAGCACATAGAGCTGTCCCGCCCATGCCAGCCCGCCCAACACCAGATTGGCCGCCGGGCCTGCCAGGGCCACCACCGTGTCCTCCCCATAGGACAGGGTGCGGGAATACCGCATGGTCATCTCTGCCCCCACCGCCGTGAGGCTCACCTGTTCCGGATGCCCCCCCAAGCATTTGGCCGCCCCCAAGTGGCCCAGCTCATGGACCAGGCAGGCCAGCAATCCCCAGGGCAGCAGCCCCACCCCCTCGTCCAGGTAGAACAGCACCCCCAGCACCAGCCAGAACCCGGCGCTCACCCGCCACTTGGCCTCAGGACGGGTCCACATAATAGGCCGGGTCCAGTCGAATCTTATCCTTTTCTATGGTAAGGTGCAGGTGGGGCCCCGTAGCCATCCCTGTCTCACCCACCAGGGCCACCGTCTGCCCGCAGGTCACGGTATCCCCCTTCTGAATGAGCAGCTTGCTGCAATGGGCATAAAAAGAACTCACCCCATTTTTATGGGTGATTTTAAAATACAGCCCAAAGTCGTCGCTCTGGCCGATGTACTCCACCACGCCGTCGGCAAAGGCCTTGATCTCCGTGCCCTCATCAGCGGCAATGTCCAGCGCCAGATGAAACTCATTTTTCTGGGTGATGGGGTTGGTGCGGTATCCAAAGGTGGAGCTCACCGGCCCGGTCACCGGGCACACCGTCTTCTCCAGCCCCAGCTCGTAATATTCATAGCTGACATTGGAGGGCAGGGCCACCCCGTCCGGGCTGTACTCCTGGGCCACCGCCGTCACCACCTCTGGCGTGGGGGCGGGTGTGGATGCCGGGGTGGGTTGAGG
>NZ_NFKG01000028.1:0-29793 GCF_002160275.1 Pseudoflavonifractor sp. An187
GGAGTTGGGAGAACTCCATTTTGCGCATCATATTTGCTATTGTTCCCCAAAATACGACTAGAACCCCTGTTTTCGCTTCATGAAAACAGGGGTTTTTGGACAGTCTGAAGCCCGGAGGAAGCAGTTGCTTCCTCCGGGCTTCTTGTCGCTTATCAGAGCTCTAATGTGTGCTCAGGCGTCGATTAGTGCTTGCTGCTGCGCTTGCGAGCAACCACAACCACGGCCAGCAGGCACACCACGCAGACGACGACCACGATGACGGGCACCATCACGTTGTTGGTGTCGCCAGTCTGAGCGGGCTTCTCGCCATCAGGCTTCTGAGTGGCGTCAGGCTTGTCGGTGCCCTCGGGCTTATCGGTGGCCTCAGGCTTGTCGGTAGCCTCGGGCTTGTCCGTGGCCTCAGGCTTATCGCTGGGCTGGGTCTCGCCCTCAGCGGTGAGGCCGTCCATGGCGGCGCTCAGAGCGGCCACAGCGTCGTCCACGACCTTCTGGTCGTCCTCGGACAGGGTGGCGTCCGCCATCACAGCCTGGGCATTGGCCAGAGCGGTGCGGAAGGCGGCCACGGACTCTTCGGTGTAGCCCTCCAGGTTGATACCCTCAGCCTTGCCGATGAGGTCTTCCAGGATGGACTTGTCGGCCTTGTAGCGCTGGGCCAGGATGGCGTTGAGCAGGTCGCCAGCGGCCTTGTCCACGTCCTCCTGCATGGCGTCGCCGTCCTCAGCCACCTTCTTGGCGGCATCCAGAGCGTCCACCAGCTCCTGCCAGTGGTCGGGCATGTACTTGTCGGCGTTGGCCATCATGTCCTCGGCGCGCTCAATGGTCAGGTTCAGCAGGGTCTTGTCGCCCTGAGTCAGGCCCAGACCCCAGATGCCCTCCAGCAGGGCGTCCCAAGCGGCGTTGACTTCTTCCTGGGTGGCGTCATCCTTGGCCAGGATGGTCTTTGCGTTGGCCAGAGCGTCCTCAAAGGCCTTCTTGGCGGTGTCGGTGACACCCTCGGTGGACAGGGTATCGGCATACTTGACGGTCTTCTCCAGCAGGGTCTTGTTGACCTCACCGGGGGCGGCGTCCTTCTCGAACACGGCGGTAACGGTGACGTTGCCCTCAGGCATCACGAAGGTGTTGTCAGTGACGGTGACGTCGTCGCTCTGCCACTCCACGAAGTGCCAGCCCTCAGCAGCCTGCTGAGTCAGGGTCACGGTGGTGCCAGCGGTAGCGGTGGTGGGCTCGGCGGTAGCGGTGCCCTCGCCCTGGGTGTTCACGGTGACGGTGTACTCCTCAGGCTCCACAACCTCGCCGTCCTTGGTGATGAGGATGTAGCTGACCAGCATGTCGTTGTTGGCGTTGGCGCTCTCCTTGGGCGTCATCTTCAGCTCAACGCTGCCAGCCTCGGTGACTTCCATCTCCATCTGGACGAACTGGCCCTTCTCCACGTTCAGGTTCTTCTCCACGGAAGCCAGAACGTTGTCGCCCTGGAGCAGCTCGATGGTGGCGTTGCGCTGCCAGGTGGTCTGATACCAGATGTTCTTGTAGCCCACGAACACCTGATAGGTGCCGGCCTCCAGGTTGTCGAACTGGTAGGTCAGGGGCTTGCCACGGCCGTCGTTGGAGTCTTCGCCCTTGGAGTCGGTCATGTTGCGGATGGTGGAGTAGGCGTCGGTGCCGTAGTCGCTGTGGGTCTCCACCTGGGACTCGGGGTTGGTGCAGCCCCAGCCGCTCTCTTCGGTGTAGAACTGGTCGGGGGTGGTGTTGAGCACGGTGGTGGCGTTGTACTTGAGGATGTTCTGAGCCAGCTGGGAGAAGGTCTCAGAGCCGTTGTCCACGAAGTAGACCACGTTGCCGGGCACCACAGCCACAGTGGTGGAGATCTCGTGATCGGCCACGGTACCGGTCAGAGGCAGGGTGCACACGGAGGTGGCGTCCTGAATGGCCTTCACCTGAGCCTCGTTCCAGGTCACAGCGGCCTCAGACTCCTGGTCGCCCTGGACGATGCGCAGGGTCTCAGGAGCGGTGAAGGTGGTGCCCAGATAGTGGTGATCGGGCAGGGTATCCAGAACGGCGAAGTAGTTGGGATCGGTCTTGAAGTTGGCGGTGACCACGATGTCGTGGGCGGGGGTGGAGTTCATCAGGCCGGGGTTCCGGGCGGGGTCGGTGATGCTGGCATCCTCGCTGTCAATGGTCCACACGTCGAAGACCTTGCCCTCGGGGATGTCGGCGTAGAAGACCACGGAGGAGCCGACCTTGTACTTCTCAGAGGTGATGGTGCCGTCCTCGTCCAGGAAGCCGCCCACCACGGTGACGGTGTAGGCATCCACATAGTTGGCGGTGACGGTGACGTCGGCGTCGGGCATCACGAAGGTGGTGGTCTCGCTGTTGGCGTCGGCGAACTTCACGCCGTCGTTGTTGGCGGACCAGTGGTCGAACATCTTGTTCTCGGGGGCCTCGCCGGCCTCCAGGGTGACGGTCTGACCCACATACACCTGCTTCTCGGCGGTGCCGTCGCCCAGCTCCAGGGTCAGGGTGCGCTGCTGGCCTTCCACGATGTTGAATTCCTTCTCGATGGCATCGCCAGCGAAGGCGCCGCAGAAGTTGATGGTGAGCTTACCAGTGCCCACAGCCTCGTTGTCGGTGTACTCCACGGTGTAGTCCACGCCACGGATGAGGGTCTGGTCGCCCAGCTTCACCTCGGGGGCGGGACGGACGGCCTCACCCTTGTAGGTGTAGCTGTCCTCCAGGTTGACGGTGACGTCGGCGGTGTTGATGACGGTGCCGGCGGTGACACGGAACTCAGCGCCGGAGCCCCAGGCGTTCTCGGTGTCGCCGTAGGTGGTCTTGGGCACCACCATGACGGTCTTGGCGTTGACCATCTCGCCGAAGGCGGTGGACTTCCAGTCCTTGGTCTTGGGCCAGCTGCCGGTGGCAACCTTGGTCCAATCGCCGCTGCTCACATCGCTGGTCAGCTGATCGATGGGCTTGGAGCTGACATAGATCTCATGCTGGCCATAGGCGCCGTTGAGGTTGGTGCTGTCCTGACGGGGCAGGTAGCGGATGCCGTTGATGGCGGTCTCGTCCTTGAGCTCCACCATGAACCACAGCTTGTTCATGGGAGTGGTGATGCTCCAGTTGGAGTGCCAGATGGAGTTGTTGTTGCCGTCGATGAGGTTGGAGCCAGGCTGGCCGTTGTAGTTGTTGTCCACCTTGACCTTGGACAGCACGTCACGGCCCAGCTCCTTGCCCTCGCGGCCCAGCTTGACCACGTAGTTGTACTCCTGGCCGTAGCTGTTGGTGGCGGAGACGGTGAGGGTGCCGTCCTCGTGGTAGGTGACAGTGAAGTCGTTGGTGCCGTCCACGGTGACGGACTCGATGGACTCGTTGGCGGCCAGAGTGTAGCTGGCGCCGGTCTCGCTGTTGACGTCAAAGCCGGCCACAGCGTTGTCGTTGATGTAGATGCCGGTGATGGGGTAAGAGGAGGTGGGAACCTGAAAGCCCTCGTTGCTCTTGTCCATCAGCTGGCCCACATCGTTGGTGCTGACGGGGGAGATGCGATAGGAGTAGGAGTAGCTCTGGTTGGTGGGGAAGAAGTAGCCGTCCAGAGGCTTGTGACCCATGAAGGCGGTGTCGCTGACACCGTTCTGGTGCAGGTCGATGTTCCACACGATCTCCTGACGCTGAGGAACCTGGTTGGGGTGACGATAGGTGGCGCTGTTGTAGCTGCCGGAGTTCATGTCCTCGGCAGTGTAGTGGTTGGCAGAAGTCTCCAGCAGGCCGTTGCCGGTGACCAGCAGGCCCACGCCCTGGTCATTGGTCAGAGCGGTCCAGCGGATGTCGGAGCGGTTGCCGTTCTCCTGGGGCTTGAGCATCTTCTTGCCGTCCCAGTTGGAGTTCTCACCCATGGCGTCGTCGGGATCATACACCTTGGAGGTGTACACGCCCACGGTGGAGCCGCTCTGGCGGTCCACGTAGTTCTCGTCGGGACCACGGCCATAGAAGGTGAGGTTGTCATAGTCGCCGTTGATGATCATACGACCACCGATCTTGGGCAGACCGTTGGGGGCAAAGTTGCTGGTGGGGATGAACTGGCTGAGGACCACGATCTCGCCGTTGCCGTAGATCTCGTAGGCCATCAGGGCAGAGGCAGACACCTTCATGGCGCCGTTCATGGCCATGAGCACCTTGTTCTCGCTGGTGTTCACGGAGACCTCCAGGTTGGACAGGTTCTCGGTGGCGCCGGCGTTCTTCAGGTTGGCGTTCTTGGCCACGGTGGTGTCGTTGTAGGTCTCAGCGCGGTACAGGCTCTGCTCGGGGCCCTGGGTCATGACCACGTTGCCGTCCAGGCTGTAGGAGACGATGGTGCCGCTCTCGGTGTCCAGCACGATCTCGAACTTCTGGCCGTTGTCGGTGGTACCGGTGAGGGTCATCTGGCTGCCCAGCTCCTCCACGGACTCGAAGGCCTTGTCGGGCACCTGGGTCTCAGAGGTCTGAGCGTCGTCGGGGTTGAGCTGGAACTGCTCATAGGCCACCTCGTGACCGGCCTCGGCCCAGTTGGTGGCGTTCTTGAGGGTGACGGAGATGTCCAGCAGGTAGTCGCTGCCCTCCTTGGCCTCAAACTCGGGCAGGGTGATGGTGACATTCTCCACCTGCTGACCGCTCATCAGGGACTGACCGTCCATGTTGGGGGTGTTCAGGTCCAGAGTGCCGCTGCCCAGCTCGGTCAGGCCGTCCTTGGTGAGCTTCCAAGTGATGTCGAAGGCGTCCAGAGTGGTGTTCTCATACTCGTTGACCACCTTCAAGGTCACGTCCTGGCCGGAGGTGACGGTCTGGTCATCCAGGTAGAAGTTCACCTGCTGGTGAACCTTCTTGGCCTCAGTGAGCTTGGGAGAGGGAGTGCGGTCAGCAAACACCAGACCGTTGCCGCAGAAGGCGTTGTCGTTGTTGTTGGGGTCGATCCAGTCGCCGCCGTAGCCCCAGAACTCGTCATAGGTGCCATCGCCGTTGTCCCGCACGGTGCGGATGGACTGGTCAATGTAGTCCCAGATGAAGCCGCCCTGAGCCTGGTCGTTCTCACGGATGGCATCCCAGTGCTCCAGTGCGTTGCCGTAGGCCTGGCCCATGGCGTGGTTGTACTCGGAGTGGATGAAGGGCATGCGTCCATGGTAGCCGGCCACGTAGTTGGGCAGCACGTACTGGGTGGACTGCACGTCCACGATGTTGTTCTTACGCACGTCGGTGCTCCAGGGGTTCTGGCCGTTGGTCTTCACGTAGGGGTGCTGATAGTTCTCGCTCTCACGCTCGTACTTGCGCAGACGGTCGGGGTCACGCTTGAGCAGGTACATGGAGGCAACCCAGAAGCCGTAGTCCTCGTTGAGGGGAGCGTAGCTGTAGGTAGCCTCGTTGCCCAGGGACCACATGATGACGCTGGGGTTGTTCTTGTACATCTCCAGGTTGGTGGCCACACGGTCGGTGACGGTGGCGACCCACTCGGGCATACCCTGTCCGGTACCGGTGGGCACCTTCACGCCGTTCATAGCGGCGGCGTGGCTCTCGATGTTGGCCTCAGCGCACACGTACAGGCCCAGCTCATCGGCCAGGTTGTACAGGGCCTTGTCGTTGGGGTAGTGAGCAGTACGGATGGCGTTGAGGTTGTACTCCTTCATCAGAGTCAGATCGGTGAGGTAGTCCTCGAAGGTGAGGGCATGTCCGGTCTCCAGATCGGTGTCGTGGCGGTTGACACCACGCAGCACCACCTGACGGCCAGTGATCTGCATCTGCTCGTGGCCCTGATTGTCGATGTCCACCTTGTAGATCTCACGGAAGCCGATGCGCTCCACCACGGACTCCATGACGTTACCGTCGGCGTCCTTGAGCTCCAGCACCAGAGAGTACAGGTTGGGGGTGTCGGGGAACCACTTGGCGGGGTTCTCGACCTTCATGGTGCTGGTGACGGTGGTGCCCGCGTCGGACAGCTTGTCCTCATAGGAACCAGCGGCCTTCAGCTCCACGGTCTGATGGTCGGCGGTGGCCACGGTCTTACCGGAGTTATCCACAATGTAGGAGGAAATTGTGTAAGTTCCCGCCTGCTCATTGTGCAGGGCGCGCACGTCGGTCTCCACGGTGACGGCCACGTCGCTGTCCTCGCTGGTGCGGTCGTCAAACTGGGTCTTCACGAAGAAGTCCCGGATTTCCGCCTCGTCCTTGGCGTACAGGTACACATCACGGTAAATGCCGCTCTGGCGGATGAAGTCCTGGTTCTCCAGCCAGCTGCCGATGGACCAACGGAACACCTTCAGAGCGATGGTGTTCTCACCCTCGGTGAGGTAGGGGGTGATGTTGAAGTCGTGGGCAGTGAAGGCGTCGGTGGAATAGCCCACCTTGTGGCCGTTGACATACAGGTAGTAGGCGGACTCCACGCTCTGGAAGGAGATGAACACATCCCGTCCATCCCAGTTCTCAGGCACCTCAAAGGTGGTGCGGTAGTAGCCTACGGGGTTGTATACGGTGGGGGCGTGGGGGTTGCCGTAGCTGGAGCCCTCGAAGTTGTTGATCCAGGGCAGGGATTGGTTGGTGTAAATGGGCTCATCGTACTTAAAAGTACCGTCCTCATTGCGGTAGGTCTGCCAGGCCTGGGGCACGTACTCAGGCTGGAAGGCGTCCCCGGTGTAGTCCTTGGCCAGATAGGTCTCGTCTACCTTTTTGGCCTCTTCGGGGGTCTTCACCAGGGCGAAGTCCCAGTCCTTGCCGGACAGCAGCATGTAATAGTCCGAGGTCTCAGGACCCACGTCGTCCAGCACGGACTGCTCCGCTGCCAGAGCGGTGGCGGTGTCCTGATAGGAGATGAACTGGCTCTTGGCCCGCTCACGGTTGATGCCGATGACTTCGCTCTGGTCATACCACTCATCACCGGTGAAGTTGGCATTCCCATTCTCGTCAAAGGCAATGGTGTTCTGGAAGTGCTCCTCCCGAATGTCCAGCACGTGGTCATAGACCTCCGCGCCGGAGTACCGAGCAGCCAGGGCTGGGGCTACCAGTCCAGTTGCCAGGAGCGTTGCCAGAGTTGCAGAGATGGTGCGTCGCAGGTTTCGTTTCAACGCTGGTTTCATGTTCTACATCCTCCCTTTCATGATCCTGCGGTTTCCACGGAGGTGCCTGGAATTTGTCCACACACACGCCCGCTATTTTCACCATCATACCAAAACCACCCCCTGGATTCAACCCATCTTTTAGATATTTCGCTACATTCCACTGGTAATCTTTTCCCGAAACCGATTTTTTGACACCGATTTGTTCCCCCTTTTGAATTTTTATTAAAAAATCAGCGGGAATGGACGCCTGTGGATTCCATTCCCGCTGAGAGAAAAATTTTCCGTTTCTTTTCAGTGTTCTGCGTGAAACAGGGACAGCAGATCGCCGGGTTTCTCCAGAATATGGGCGGCATGGTCCACGCTGCCATAGTCCACGCCGTTCCAGGCGGCGTAGGCAAAGTCGATGCCTGCGGCCTGGGCGGCCTTGCTGTCCGAGGGGGTGTCGCCCACGTACAAAACCTGGTCCGGGTTCAGGTCCATACGGCGCAGGCACTCCAGCAGGGGGTCGGGGTTGGGCTTGTGGAGCTGGGTGTCCTCCTCCAGCACCGCCGTCTCCATGTATTGGTCCAGGCCGTTGCCCACCATGTCAATCTGGTACTGGGCCCGCATTTTGGAGGACACCACCGCCTGGCGCACCCCCAGCTGCTGCAATCTCTCCAGGGTGTCCACCATGCCGGGGTAGGGGGTGGCCCCCTCGGGGTATTCGTTGACGTAGCGCACCCAGCGCTGGTAGGTGGCCTCGGGGTCCTGGATGCCCAGCTCGTCCATGACCTTCATGCCGGGGTAGGCCATGAACTTCACCACGTCGGCCAGGGTACGCTCCTCTCCCAGCTCCTCCTTTATAATACGGAGGAGGGGGTACATGTTCATGTTGACGGTGTTGAGTAGGGTGCCGTCGATGTCGTAGAGCACCGCTTGGTAGGTTTTCATAGAGTCCTCCTTGTGAAAAAGGTGCAGTCTTTCGGCTGCACCTTTTGAATGAGTAATGAATAATGAAAAATGAAGAATGCAGGCCCTTCAGTTTCTGCAACCATAGAAATCCGTATCGCATCGGGACCCTGGCCTGCCTCTCCCTCTGGGAGAGGTGGCACAGCGTCAGCTGTGACGGAGAGGGCACCCTCTCAGTCAGCCCTCACGGGCTGCCAGCTCCCCCGGAGGGGGAGCCAAGGTGAAAGTCCTCCGGGCTGCACCACAAATCAAAATCCGTGCCGCAAAGCGGCACACCATAATTATTCATTATTCATTTTTCATTCTTCATTTGTTACCCCTCGTTGCCACTCTGGGGCTTTTTCCTCCGATGGTGGGGCCGACTGCGGCGGCGCTTCTCGCCGCCCTCTCCGGCCTGGTTCTGGGGCTGCTGCTGAGGGGCGGGCTTGGGCTTGGCCTGCTGCTGGGGCTTCGGCTGGGGCTGCTTTTGGCCCTGGCGGGGCGGCTGTCCGCCCTTCTGAGCCTGGGGCTGCTTGGCGCCGCCCCGCTTGCTGGCCCCGCCGCCCTGCTGGGGGGCTTTGGCCTTCGGCTGCTTGTCCGGCTGGGGCTGGGGCTGGGCCTCCTTCTTGGCCCCGCCGCCCCGGCGGCGGCGATTGCGGGAGGAGGACTTCTTCTCCTCGCCGTCCCCATTGGCCCCCATATACTGCTCCAACAGGGCCGCCAGACTGGCGGTGCTGCCCATACTGCGCTCCTCCTCGGGGGGAATGTAGCGCAGCTTCTCCAGCTCCTCCTTGGGAGGGGCCACATAGTCCTCGGGGCGCTTGCCCTTGCCGTTGCGCACCACCCGAATTTCGGTGGTACGGTAGGTCTTGGGCTGCTCGGTGGAGTCCTCCAGCCGCACCTTCACCTGCTCCCGCAGGAGGTTGACGGCGGTGACATTGCCCACGCCGTCGGGACACTCCACAAAGGACTCCTGCTTGGGGCACCGCCTCACGGCGTCCTCATAGGCCTCCTGCTCGTACTTCAAACAGCACATCAGTCGGCCGCAGGTGCCCGAAATCTTGGTGGGATTCAAGGACAGGTTCTGGGTCTTGGCCATCTTGATGGACACCGGCTGGAACTCGTCTAAAAACTGGTGGCAGCAGAAGGGCTTTCCGCAGATGCCCAGGCCGCCCAGCATCCGGGCCTCGTCCCGGACGCCGATCTGCCGCAGCTCGATGCGGGAGCGGAAGATACTGGCCAGGTCCTTCACCAGGGCCCGGAAGTCCACCCGGCCCTCGGAGGTGAAGAAGAAGATGATCTTGCTGCCGTCGAAGCTGTACTCCACTTCCACCAGCTTCATGTCCAGGCCGTGGCGCTCCACCAGCTGCTGGCAGATCTTCATGGCCTCTTTTTCCTTGCGGTGGTTGTCCTGAATCTGCTTTTCGTCCTTCTGGGTGGCCAGACGCACCACGGGGCGCAGGGGCTGCACCACCACGTCGTCCCGGACCATGGCGTTGGACCGGGAACAGGTGCCGTATTCCACCCCTTTTCCCGTCTCCACAATGACCCCGGCGCCCTGGGGGACGGTGAGGCCCTGGGGGTCAAAATAATACTGCTTTCCGCCCGCTTTGAAGCGGACTGCGATGATCTCTGTCATGGATGTTCCTCCGTCGTATATCGAAATCAGGCGAACAGGCGGGTGCACACCCAGCCCAGCACATGGCCGGCGCCTGGGTTGTACACCCCGTTTTCCCGGCACTGCTTCAAAATTTGCAGCAGCTTCACCCCGCGCTGGGGATGCTGGGCCAGCTGCCCGGCCACGCACCCCTCGGTGAGGGAGAGCAGCTCCAGCAGCTGGGCGCTCTTGGGCTTCTCCAGCTCCAGCGCGGTGAGCTGCTGGGCCACCTCCAGCTCGCTTCCTGTGAGCAGCAGCTGGGCCAGAGCCTGGGCCTTCTCCAGCTGCTGGGGGTCGGGCTGGTCCTCCTGGGGGGGCAGGGAAAGGGTCTCGCACCGACTGCGCACCGTCTCCAGCAGCCGCCCGGGCTGCTGGCACAGCAGAAGAAAGGCCCCGTAGGCAGGGCCGTCCTCCAGGCTTTTCAGCAGCGCGTTCTGGGCCGCCGGGTTGAGGGCGTCGGCGGGGTCGATGATATACACCTTCCGGGCCCCCTCATTGGGGGTGACATAGAGATCGGCCCGGAGGGTCCGGGCCTGATCTACGGTAATTTCCCGCTTGTCCGCCAGGGTGGTCACCCACTGCACATCCGGGTGGATGCCGCCCTGTACCTTCCGGCAGGGACGGCATACGCCGCAGGGCGCAGGCTGGCCAGTGCACAGATAGGCCGCCGCCATGCGGCGGGCCAGCTCCTGGCGCTGCTGCTCACTGCCTCCGGTGATGAGATAGGCGTGGGAGAGGGTCTGGGGCAAGTCCATCACAGCCGTTCAAACCGTTCCACATCCACCACGAACACGGTGGCACCTCCCACGGTGACCTCCACAGGCATGGTGGGAATGTACCCATAGGTCATCTCAGAGGCGGTGGGGATGAGCTGCTTGCGGCTGTGAGAGTACTCCCGGATGATGTCCATCACTGCCTGCACCTTTTCGTCCTCCACGCCGATGAGCAACGTCACGTTGCCCGCCATCAAAAAGCCGCCGGTGGTGGACAGACGGGTGGACGAAAACCCTTTCTTGGACAGGTTCTGGGTCACGGTACCCACGTCGTCATGGTTGATGATAGCAATGATCAATTTCATAGGATCTCCCCCTTACGTTGAGTCAACGATGGACCACTTTGATATACTTCGTATTATATCCTATCTGGGCCAAATAGGCCAGATGTTTTTTGTCTACTTTTTCACCAGGGGCCACCACGGGGATGCCGGGAGGATAGGGGGCCAGCTGCTGGGCGCACACTTCCCCCTCCGCCTGGTCCCAGGCCACCTCTTTCGTGGGGGCAAACAGGGCCTGTCGGGGGCTCATGAGCTGCTGGGGCGGCAGGGGCGGCGGGGGCAGAAGTGAGGCCCCGCCCAGGTCCACCCCGGAGAGGGCAGCGGTGAGGGCGGCCACGGTTTGGGGGCCGTCGGCACAGGTGAAGATGAGCACCACGTGGCCGGAGTCCGCCATCTCGTAATAGATGCCCCGGTCCATGAGGGTGCGGGCCACCCCATAGCCGTCCCTACACTTGAGCACCAGCCGGGTGGGGTCCAGTTCCACACCCACCGGGCGCAGGGCGGGGAAGGTACACCGCAAGTGTTCCACAAGCTGCACGGTTTCTGTGTAAGCTCGCCGCCCGTCCCCCTCCAGGTAGTCCCGCACCACATCCAACGCCGCCATCATCACATAGTTGGGGGAGGAGGTGCCGTAGAGGGAGGCCGCCCACCGCAGCTGGTCGGCGGTGTACCCCTGAGCCAGCAGCAGGGCGGTCTGGCCGGGGGCGGGGAGGGTCTTGTGGGCGGACACCACCACCACGTCGGCATACCTGTACCCGGTATAGCCCAAAAAGGGCAGGTGGGCCCCATGGGCTCCGTCCACCATGAGCTTGGCCCCGTGGGCGTGGCAAATGGCGGCAAGGACGGGAATATCTGACAACACACCGTAATAAGTCGGCGAGGTTATACACACCGTTTTGATATTCGGGTGGTTTTTTAGAGCTTGGGCCACGTCCTGGGGCTGGATGGGCCCGGTGACGCCCTCCTCTTCCAGCCAGGGGCGGGGGAGGTAGTGGGGAGTGAGGTCTAAGAGGGCCAGGGCGTTGAACACGGAGCGGTGGGACCCTCGGTCCAGCAGCACCTCGCCGCCCGTCCCGGCGGTGAGGGCCAGGGCGGCGTGGATGCCCTGGGTGGAGCCGCCGGTGAGAAAGAGGCAGGACTCCATGCCCACGGCCTCAGCCCACAGGGCCTGGGCCGCGGCGATGGGGTCGTCCTCCTCGGGGTCGAAGAGGTCCCCGGTGGCGGGGTGCTCGGTGACGTCTAAGTGGGCGGGCCAGAAGTCCAGACCCGGGGCGGGGTGGCCGTGGTGGCCGGGCATATCCAGGCGGGTGAGGGGGAGCTGGGACAGCTCCACCAGGCGGTCAAAGAGGGGGGTCATAGGGATCACATCCTTGGGAAAATGAATAATGAAAAATGAAGAATGAAGAATTGTGGTGTGCCGCATAGCGGCACGGATTTCATAAGAGAAGGTAGCCCCGGTAGACCGCCGTAGGGGCCGGGCTTGCCCGGCCCGTGGCCACCCTGGCCTTGCCCTGTGGGATTCGGGAGGGGCAAGCCCCTCTCCTACACCCAGCAACTCAAGAGATACGGCAATGTCTACGGCCTGCATGATTCATTCTTCATTACTCATTCTTCATTTCCCCGCTCCCTGGTGGGGAGCGGGGAAAACAATGGCCTGCCGTGGACTTCCACAGCAGGCCATCGCATGGTTAATGTTTCTGGGGGGTGTAAGCCACAACCGTGCGGCGGTTGGGCTCGGTGCCGGTGGAATAGGTGCTCACACCAGCCACATCCTGGAGGGCGGCGTGGATGACATGGCGCTCGTAGGCGTTCATGGCCTCCAGGGTGATGTTGCGGCGGTACTTGACCACCTTGGCCGCGGTCTTGTGGGCCAGCCGCTGGAGGGCCTCCTCCCGGCGGGCACGATACCCTTCCGCATCCACATGGATGCGCACCCGGTGGCTGCGGCCCCGGTTGACCACGTAGCCGGTGAGCTGCTGGATGGCGTCCAGGGTCTCGCCCCGGTGGCCAATGAGGGCGCCCATGTTGTCCCCCTCCAGCACTACCTGGTAGGTGTCCCCGTCCCGGGTCACCCGGGACGTGGCCTCCACACCCATCTGGGCGAACAGGCCGGACTGGAAGCGGATGATGCCCTGAGCCACCTCGTCATCCACAACTTCCACCACAGGTGTGGACGTCTGGGCGGGCTGCTCCTCTACAGGCTGGGGTGCCACCACGGGCACCACCTTCTCCTCCACCACAGGGGCGGCGGGGGCAGGAGCGGGCTGCTCTTCCACCACGGGGGCCTCATCGGGGGCCTCGTAGGTGAGCTTTACCTTGGCGGGCACAGAACCGATGCCCAAAAAGCCGGTCTTGCCTCGCTCCAAAATCTCCAGAGACACATCGTCCCGGTCCAGACCCAGCTGGGCCAGACCCTTGGCAATGGCCTCGTCCTCATTCTTGCCGGTTACTTCAATAAACTTCAGCACGATGGTGCACTCCTTCCTTAGCCCTTGGGGTCTTGCTCTTCGCTCTCGGGGGCGTAGGCCTCCTCATACTCCCCATCCTGGTCCAGGTCCTGGTCGGCCTCCACGGCCTCGGGCACCACGGGGGGAATCACCGGGGTGGTGGTGTCCTTCTTCTCCACCACAGGCTCGGTCTCCTCCGGCTCCACATCCTCTTCCACCGCGTGGCGGACAGGGTTGGGGTCCACATAGGGGGTGATGGGGTAGCGGTTGGGGTCGTAGGCACGGCCACGGGCATAGGTACGCATACCCTCCCGGCTGGCGGTGACGTCCACGCCCTTGCTCTTCTTCTCCTTGACCTTCTTGCCCTTGTTGGCGGCCAGAGCCTCCGCCTTGCGCTGGGCGGCCTGGCGGCGGCGCTCCTTCTCGGCCTCCTTGGCACGGGCAGCCTGCTGGGCGATCTGGCGCTGGGCGGCCTCATAGTCCTTCTTCAGGATCTTGCCGCAGATGACTTCCTGCACCATCATGAACAGGGAGTTGGCAATCCAGTACACACACAAGCCGGCGGGCATGGCAAAGCCGATCCACAGAGAGATCAGGGGGCTCATGATCATCATGGAGTTCATGCCGGCGGGCTTCTGGTCTGCGTTCATCTGGTTGGTGCGCTGGGACACGATCATGGACAACAGGGACAGGCAGGCGGAGATGACGGGCAGCAGGAACAGACCCACAGAGTTGGGGGTAATGCCGCCGTCCCAGAACTTCCAGTTGGGGATCTGGGACAGATCCAGGCCCAGGAAGTTAAAGTTGATGACAAACATGCCGCCTGCGGACAGGCCAGCGGCGGTGACGGCCTCCTTGGCGGTGGCCAGGTTGCCGCTGTTCATGGTGGCGGCCAGGGTCAGCTCGCCGTAGCCGGAGCCGGCCACAAAGCCCTGCAATCCCAGGGCGTTGGCCACAGCGGTGGTGCCTGCATCGCTCAGACCCATCAAATACTTGAGGGGTCGGCGGATGATGGCATACAGAGGCATCAGGATGGCCAGAGGGATGAGGGACCAGCCACAGCCGCCCATGGGGCTGACGTTGTTGTCCGCATAGAGCTTATTGACCTCCTGACTATAACGCTCCCGGTCGCTGCCGCAGCGCTGCTGAATCTCTTTGACCTGGCTGTTGAGCAGATTCATCTTGATCATGCTCTTCTTGCCCTTCAGAGACAGGGGGAAGAGGATGACCTTCACCACCAGGGTAAAGACGATCAGGGCAACGCCGTAGTTGTCGAAGAACCGACAGAAGGTCTCCAGCAACCAGCTAAAGGGCGTCATGAGGATTTGCCAGATATCCATGTGTTACCTCCTGGATAATCGAGTTTTTTTCGGTGGTACGGGGTCGTAGATGAAGCCTTTTTCCTTGTGAAATGGATGGCAGCGCAGCACCCGCCACGCCGCCAACAGTCCACCCTTCAGCGCCCCGTGGACCTCAATGGCCTGAAGGGCGTAGGTGGAGCAGGTGGGAATAAAGCGGCAGCTGGGAGGCCGGGTGGGGGAGATGTGCTTGCGGTAATACCGCACCAGAAACAGCAAAATCTGTTTCATGCTCTCACTTCTCCACCAGATTCAGCTTGCGGCACAGCCGCACAAAGGACTCCTCCAGCTGTCGGTAATACGAGGAACCGGCCCGCACCCGGGCCACCACCACCAGGTCCACCCCCCGCACCAGCTGGTGCTCGTGGAGGCGGTAGATCTCCCGCAGGCGGCGGCGCAGCCGATTGCGCACCACAGCATGTCCCACCTTGGTGGACACGGTGAGGCCCAGCCGATTGCCGGGCCGTCCGTTGCGCCGCACGTAGATGGCCAAACGGCTGTCTGCGGCGGTGTTGCCCTTGCGGTAGAGACGGCGGAAGATGTGGTTTTCCTTTAACGATACCGTGTATTTCACAAAAAAACTCCCTTCATCAGGGTGGGAACATCGGAATACTGAAAAAGTAAATTCTAAGGCACCCATAGGAGACATTTCCATCCATCCCCAAGAGACACTTGCGAGAAATTTTTCGTCACCAAAGAGGCGCGGCTTTGCAGAAATACTTGGTGTATTTCAAAAAGTCGCAACGAATTTGGGGCGGAAAAGAGCCGCAAGGGGCCGCAGGGGCATGGATGGTAAGGTCTCCACGTATACGAACGTAGGGGCGAGGGATTTCTCCCGCGCCCCTGCTTTATTCACATATATCCGATGTTGCCGCTGTTGCCACCATCAGTGGGTGAGACGGACGCGGCCCTTGGCACGACGGCGAGCCAGAACCTTGCGGCCGTTGGCAGTGGCCATGCGCTTACGGAAACCATGGACCTTGGAGCGATGACGCTTCTTGGGCTGATAGGTACGAACCATGCGGAAACACCTCCTGTACAGATTGGCAAAGCACAAAGCCCTTACGGGGGGCTGTGCCGCCCTCCACAACATCCCGTGTGGGATGCGGTCGGTAAAATCAATGCGCTCAATAGCGCACACGAAATTATACCCAAATCTACCCCTTCTGTCAAGAAAAATTCCAATGTTTTTTCGCAAGAATTGGGTAACACAAGATGTTGTGTTGGTATTTTTTCCTTTTAACAACACCATCCGTTTTTCCGCAATTTGTGGAGAAAGTGTGGAAATTTTTCTGCTACAATATAAATATAGAATTGCCCTTTGGCGTTTTTTTTGATATAATGCTTGTTACCAATCCACAATGCTCATGCTCTCCTGCTTCCCCGGTGATACCCACCGGGGCTTTGGCGCTTGCCTCCAAAGTCCCGGCCCACGACCAGGGGAACGGTTTTTTGCGCCTTTGGGGCAATCTGTGTATGAGATGTGTGCCGCTACACCCACCGGAAGCTCTGGTTTCCCATTTAGCGGCCTGTTTTTCCGCACCCCTGGGCGGAAGGCTGAAATACTCTCTTGTTTTGTTTGAGGAGGCTCATGCCATGAAGTCAGCTGCTGACGTATGGGAAAAAGTAAAGACTTTGATGGAGAAGGACATGACCGCCGTGTCCATCGAAACCTGGTTTGGCGACGTGGAGGCGGTGGCTCTGGATGAGAGCGGCCTCATTCTCTGCGTCCCCACCGAATTTAAGCGCAACATCATCCGCACCCGGTTTTTGACCGCGGTGGAAAACGGACTGCGGGAGCTGTTCTCCTTTGACGTGGCGGTGACCCTGATGCTCCCCGAGGAGCGGGACCAGTACCGCAAGGCCGGACCCACCCAGCCCGGGGACCCCGCCTTCCAGGAGTACACCTTCGACCGCTTTGTGGTGGGCTCCACCAACAAATTCGCCTTCACCGCCGCTGTGAAGGTGGCCAACGAGCCGGGCGGAGCCTACAACCCCCTGTTCATCTACGGCCAGTCCGGCCTGGGCAAGACCCACTTGCTCCACGCCATTGCCAACCGGGTGCGGGAACATCACCCCAACTACCGGATTATGTACATCAAAAGCGAGGACTTCGTCAACGAGCTCATCTCGAATTTGCGCCACGGCAACGACATGCAGGGCTTCCGGGACAAGTATCGGACGGTGGACCTGTTTTTGATGGACGACGTGCAGTTCATCGCCGGCAAGGACTCCAGCGAGGAGGAGCTGTTCCACACCTTTAATACCCTGTATGAGCAGAAAAAACAGATCGTCTTCACCTCCGACCGCCCGCCCCAGGAGATGCTGCGCTTAGAGCAGCGGCTGAAAACCCGGTTCGAACAGGGCCTGCCCGCAGACATTCAGCCCCCGGACTACGAGACCCGTATGGCCATTCTGAAAAACAAGTCTCTGGAGCGGGGCATTGTGCTCCCCGACCCGGTGCTGTCCTACGTGGCGGAGAACATCACCTCCAACGTGCGGCAAATTGAGGGCGTGGTCAACAAGATCATGGCCTTCCAGGAGCTGATGGGCGCCCAGGTGGATGTGGAGAACACCATCCGGGCGGTACGGGACATTCTCCGGGCCAAAGAGGACTTTTTGCCCTCGGCGGAGACCATCATCCAGGAGGTGGCCCGGTTCTACGAGCTGGACAGCGACGCCCTACGGGGCCAGAGCCAGAACAAGGAGATCACCACCGCCCGTAACGTGGCCATGTATATTATTCGTGAGATGACCCAGCTGTCTCTGGCGGAGATCGGCCAGCAGTTCGGCGGCCGTCACCACTCCACCGTCCTCAACTCCATCAACCGGGTGGAGAAGATGATGAAAGAGCAGCCCGAGCTCACCGAGATCATCCGGGACATCACCAACGCCGTCAATTCGGCCTGGTAAAACAGCCCTCGGCAGGATTTGCAAGAACTCTTGCAAGCCGCTTCTGAGAGCTTCCACAACTTCAACCGAGTTTTCCACAATCTTGCGGACTGTGGTGTGGAAGGCTGTGGAGGTCCCCTGTGCCCCATGGTCCCCTATGGAGGCTGTGGAAGCTGTGTGGAAGTTTTCAAAACCCGGAAACCCTTGGGGCCGTAAGCGTTGTGGAAATCTCCACAGCTTCCGCACCCCCTACTGCCTACTACGATTTTTTTAAACCTTTCCTCTCTTTTTGGCGGGGAAACGAGAAAGGATGCACACCATGAAATTTTCCTGTGAAAAAGCCATTTTACAGTCAGCAGTATTGATCGCAGGGCGAGTGGTCGCCACCAAAAGCACCATTTCTGCTCTGGAAGGCATCTTAGTGGAGGCCTCCACCGAAGGTCTGCGCCTGTCTGGATACAATTTGGAAACCGGCATCATCACCCGGGTGGACGCCCAGGTCACCCAGCCCGGTTCTCTGATTTTGTCGGCAAGACTGTTTGGTGAGATCATCCGAAAGCTGCCCGACGACATGATCACCGTGTCCACCGAGGGAAATTCCGTCCACATTGCCTGTGGACCCACCTCGTTTGACATCATGGGCAGCCCCGCCGACGAATTTCCCGAGCTGCCCGCCGTGGACGACGGCAGTTCCGTCACCCTGACCCAGTCCGCCCTCCGGTCCATGCTCTCCCAGGTGCTCTTTGCCGTGAGCACCAACGAGTCCCGGCCTGTCCACACCGGCGCCCTCTTCGAGGTGGAGGACACCACCCTGACCCTGGTGGCGGTGGACGGCTACCGCCTGGCCCTGAGAAGAGAAACTTTTATCCGCAAATTTGGCATGAATACCTTCTCTTTTGTGGTTCCTGGTAACGCTTTGACCGAAGTGGAGCGCATCTGCGCCGACTGTGACGACGAGGTGATCGTCACTCTGGGTGACCGCCACGTCACCTTCCAGGTGGGTCAGACCCTGCTGGTGTGCCGCCGTCTGGAGGGCGAATTCCTCAATTATCGCCAGACCATCCCCCAAAATAACCCCATTTCCCTGTATGTGGACACCTCTATGCTGCAATTGTCCATTGACCGCGCCTCTCTCATTATCAATGAGAAGCTGAAGAGCCCCCTGCGGTGCAAATTTGAGGACGGCTCTCTGGCCATTTCTTCCAGAACCGCCATCGGCTCCGCCTTTGACCGCTGCCCCATTGCCGGAGACGGTCAGGGGCTGGAGATTGGCTTCAACAACCGGTATTTAATGGAAGCGGTGAAGGCCGCCCCCGCTCAGGAGGTGCGCATGGAGCTGGGCACCCCCACTTCCCCCTGCCTGCTGCTGCCCAAGGACGGGGAGCCTGATAACTTCCTGTATATGATTCTGCCGGTGCGGCTGAAAGCGGGGGAATAAATATACACCATGGGTGTATATTTAATGAATAGTGAAGAATGAAAAATGAAGAATGCAGGCCCTAAACCTTGCAGCGTTTCTTGCAATGCGGTGGGTAGGGGAGGGGCTTGCCCCTCCCAAATCTCCCAGGGCAAGGCCAGGGCACCAGCGGGCCGGGCAAGCCCGGCCCCTACCCCCGGTTGAGATAGCTGCATTCGAACATGAAATCTGTGCCGCCTTGCGGCACACCACAATTATTCATTATTCGTTATTCATTATTCATTTTCTGCGGTCCATTTGGCGTTTTTAAGGAGAAGCTATATGAAAAAGGATAATATTACGATCACCACCGAGTTCATCAAGCTGGACTCTCTTTTGAAGTTTGCCAACGCCGTGGCCACCGGCGGTGAGGCCAAGCAGATCGTCCAGGACGGTCTGGTGAAGGTCAACGGGGAAGTCTGCACCATGCGGGGCAAGAAAATCCGCCCCGGCGACGTGGTGGAGGTGGATGGGCAGCTGGAGCTGACGGTGGAATGACCGTCCAGCGGCTCACCTTAGAGCACTTCCGCAACTACACCCACCTGGAGGCGGACTTCCACGGGGGAGTCAACGTCATCGTGGGGGAGAACGCCCAGGGCAAGACCAATTTGTTGGAGGCCATCGGCTATCTCTCCTCCGGCGGGTCCCACCGGGCGAGAAACCACCGGGAGCTGGTGCAGTTTGGCTGCGACCGGGCCCGGGTGACGGGGAAGCTGTGGAACGGCCAGCGGGAGCTGGTGCTGGACGCCCAGCTGCCCGTGGGGGCCCGGCGGAAGTTTACCTGCAACGGGGTGGGGCTCAAGACCCTGGGGGAGCTGTCGGGGCTGCTGCCCTCGGTGCTCTTTTGCCCGGAGGACCTGCACCTCATCCGGGAGGGGGCCGGGGTGCGGCGTCGGTTTTTAAACGACTGCATCTGTCAGCTGCGCCCCCGGTATGCCATGGCCCTGTCCAACTATCGGCGGCTTTGGGAGCACAAGACCCGGATTTTACGGGACTGCGGGGAGAAGCCCTCGCTGATGTACGCCCTGGACGCCTTTTCCCAGCAGATGGCGGAGTATGGGGCCATTTTGATTCACTACCGGGCCCATTTTGTCAAGCGGCTCCAGGAGACCGCCCCCGCCATCCACGCCGACTGTTCCGGGGGCGGGGAGGTGCTGGACCTTTCTTACCACACCGTGTCCACCGTCACCGACCCCTTAGCCGCCCCAAAAGTGATTTTGGAGCAGGTGCTGGACCACATGGAGCGCCACAAACAGGCGGAGATTCACAGCCGCAGCTGTCTGTCCGGGCCCCACAAGGACGACCTGGTGCTGGACATCAACGGCCAGTCCGCCAAGGGCTTTGCCTCTCAGGGGCAGACCCGCACCGCCGCCCTGGCCTTGAAGCTGGCGGCCCGGGACATCATGTTCCAGGACACCGGGCAATGGCCGGTGCTGCTGCTGGACGACGTGCTCTCGGAGCTGGACCGGCGGCGGCAGGAGTTTGTCCTCAACCGCATCCCCACGGGGCAGGTGTTCATCACCTGCTGCGAGGTGGAGAAGGAGGAGCTTTTGGAGCAGGGCAAGGTGTTTCACATCTGCCAAGGGGCATTACAGGAGGAGTAAGGGCTGTGTATCTGTATATGGGACAACAAGTCATGGTGCCCGAGGAGGACCTGGTGGGCATCTTCGACTTGGACAACACCACCTGGTCCCACCGCACCCGGGCCTTTTTGGACCGGGCCGAGGAGGAGGGACGGGTGATCTCTGTGGGGGAAGACCTGCCTCGCTCCTTCATCCTGTGTGAGACGGAGGAGGGGGAGGAAGTGGTGTTTCTCTCCCAATTGAGCGCTGCCACGCTGGCCAAGCGGGCGGCATCCAACCCCTGGACGGGGCTGGATTCGCCAATGAATAATGAAAAATGAAGAATGAAGAATTGTGGTGTGCCGCTTTGCGGCGGCACGGATTATGGCTCCCTCCGGGAGGCTTGAGGCTGGCAGTTACCGGAGGATTCGCTCGGCGGCGGAAACGCCGCACACCAGGGTAAGGCCCTGGAAGGAGCGGCATCGACTCACAGAGAAGGGGGCGCTGCCCATAGATTTGCCAGGCCATCCATGTGACCTCACCGGGGCCAGGGCCGAACTGAGACTTGACGCAGGGACAGCCCCGTACCCCAGGGAGGTTCTTAGGGGGGAACGCCCTAAGCGGGTTTTGGTACCTTTTGCCCGCTCAAAAGGTACCCCCAGCGGGGAGCGTCCCCACCAGGCTGGCAGGCCGGGCCCCCTGGCCGAATAGACAGACGACACCTGAGTTCTCCTCTTTGAGGAGGAGAACATGACAGTTTTTATAACCACTGAACGTTTTTCGGGAGGAACTAGCAATGTCAGAACATATGGAACACAGCCCCACCGCCGTGGAGCACGAATACGGCGCGTCCGAGATTCAGGTCCTGGAGGGGCTGGAGGCGGTCCGCAAGCGACCGGGCATGTACATCGGCTCCACCTCGTCCTCCGGTCTCCACCACCTGGTGTATGAGATCGTGGACAACGCCATCGACGAGGCCCTGGCCGGGTACTGCGACACCATCACCGTGGAGATTCTGGACGGCGACGTCATCCGGGTCACCGACAATGGCCGCGGCATCCCCGTGGACATCCAGCCCCAGACCGGGCGGCCCGCCCTGGAGGTGGTGTACACCGTCCTCCACGCCGGCGGCAAGTTCGGCGGCGGCGGCTACAAGGTCTCCGGCGGCCTCCACGGCGTGGGCGCCAGCGTGGTCAACGCCCTGTCCCAGTGGCTGGAGGTGCGGGTGCACAAGAACGGGAACATCTACGAGATGAAGTTCTCCCGGGGCAACATCACCCAGGAGATGACCATCATCGGCACCACCGACCACACCGGCACCGAGGTGGTGTTCAAGCCCGACCCGGAGATGTTCGAGGACACCGTCTACGACTACGAGATCCTCCACAAGCGCATGCGGGAGCAGGCCTTCTTGAACGCCGGCATTCACATCCTCATGGCCGACCGCAGAAGCGGCCAGGAGCAAGAGGAGTCCATGTGCTACCAGGGCGGCATCCGGGAGTTTGTCACCTACATCAACAAGAACAAGACCGCCCTGCATGAAGAGGTCATCTACATGTCGGGCACCAAGGACGATTCCATGGCGGAGATCGCCCTGCAATACAACGACAGCTACAACGAGATCATCGTCTCCTTTGCCAACAACGTGCACACCCCCGAGGGCGGCATGCACGAGGAGGGCTTCAAGCGGGCCCTCACCAACGTGCTCAACGCCTACGGCAAGAAGGCGGGCCTTCTCAAGGGAGACGACAAGGTCTCCGGCGAGGACTGCCGGGAGGGCCTGACCTGCGTCATTTCCGTCAAGCTCACCGAGGCCCAGTTCGAGGGCCAGACCAAGGCCAAGCTGGGCAACAGCGAGATCCGCACCCTGGTCAACGCCGTGGTGTCCGACAAGCTGGAGCAGTTTTTGGAGGAGAACCCCGCGGTGGGCCGCACCATCCTGGAAAAGGCCATGATGGCCAACCGGGCCAGAGAGGCCGCCCGCCGCGCCCGGGAAAACATCCGCCGCAAGAACGCCCTGGAGGGGGCCACCCTCCCCGGCAAGCTGGCCGACTGCTACGAGCGGGACCCCGCTTTGACCGAAATCTACATCGTGGAGGGTGACTCCGCCGGCGGCTCTGCCAAGCAGGGCCGAGATTCCCGCTTCCAGGCCATTCTCCCCCTGTGGGGCAAGATGCTCAACGTGGAGAAGGCCCGGGCGGACAAGGTGTACGGCAACGACAAGCTCACCCCCGTCATCACCGCTCTGGGCGCTGGATTGGGGGACGAGTTCGACGAGGAGAAGCTGCGCTACCACAAGGTGGTCATCATGGCCGATGCCGACGTGGACGGCGCCCACATCCGTACCCTGCTTTTGACCTTCTTCTTCCGCTTCATGCGCCCCCTCATTGACCGGGGCTATGTGTACGCCGCCGTGCCCCCCCTGTACAAGCTCACCCGGGGCAAGGTGACCCGGGTGGCCTTCACCGATCAGGAGCGGGACAAGATCTCCGCTGAGATGCGTGGGGACAACCCCAACGCCAAGGTGGACATCAGCCGCTTCAAGGGCTTGGGCGAGATGGACCCCCACGAGCTGTGGGAGACCACCATGAACCCGGAGACCCGCACCCTCAAGCGCATCACCCTGGAGGACGCCGTGCGGGCTGACGAGATCTTCACCCTGCTCATGGGCGAGAAAGTGGAGCCCCGTCGGGAATACATTGAGCGCAACGCCGATAAGGCCATGAACCTGGACTATTGAGGAGATTGCATCCATGGCAAACAAAGAAGATTACCAGAGTCGGGACATTACCTTTCCCGACCAGAAAATTGTAGAGATCAATTTGGAGCACGAGATGGAGAACGCGTACATCGAGTACGCCATGTCCGTCATCGTGGGCCGTGCCCTGCCCGACGTGCGGGACGGCCTGAAGCCGGTGCACCGCCGCATCCTCTACTCCATGTACGAGAGCGGCCTGACCAGCGACAAGCCCTTTAAGAAGTCCGCCACCTGCGTGGGTGACGTGCTGGGTAAGTATCACCCCCACGGCGACGCCTCCGTGTACGACGCCATGGTGCGTCTGGCCCAGGACTTCTCCATGCGCTACCCCCTGGTGGACGGCCACGGCAACTTCGGCTCCGTGGACGGCGACCCCCCGGCTGCCTACCGTTACACTGAGGCTAGAATGTCCAAGATGTGCAACGAGATGCTCCGGGACATCGACAAGGACACCGTGGACTGGGACCCCAACTTTGACGAGTCCCTGAAAGAGCCCCGGGTGCTCCCCTCCCGGTTCCCCAACCTGCTGGTCAACGGCTCCTCCGGCATCGCCGTGGGTATGACCACCAACATCCCGCCCCACAACCTGCGGGAGGTCATTGACGCCACCATCTGCGTGCTGGACAACGAGAACGCCACCCTGGACGACCTGATGGAGCACATCAAGGGCCCCGACTTCCCCACCCGGGGCGTCATCATGGGCCGGGCTGGCATCCGGGCCGCCTACGCCACCGGTAAGGGCCACATCAAGGTGCGGGCCCGCACCGAGATGGAGGAGTTCGGCAACGGCCGCACCCGCATCATCGTCACCGAGCTGCCCTACCAGGTGAACAAGTCCCGTCTGGTGGAGAACATCGCCGACCAGGTGAAGGACAAGCGGCTGGAGGGCATCTCCGGGCTGCGGGACGAGTCCGACGGCAAGAAGGGCATGCGCATTGTCATTGAGCTGAAAAAGGACGCCAACCCCCAGGTCACCCTGAACCGGCTGTTTGCCCAGACCCAGATGCAGACCACCTTCGGCGTCATTCTGCTGGCCCTGGTGAACAACCAGAAGCAGCCCAAGATTCTCACCCTGCGCCAGATTCTGGACGAGTACATCGCCTTCCAGGAGGAAGTGCTCACCCGGCGCACCCAGTACGACCTGAAAAAGGCCCAGGAGCGGGCCCACCTGCTGCGCGGCCTGCTCATCGCCCAGGACAACATTGACGAGGTCATCCGCATCATTCGCTCCAGCTACGACGACGCCAAGGAGAAGCTGATGGAGCGCTTTGGGCTGGACGATGTCCAGGCCCAGGCCATTCTGGACATGCGCCTGAAGGCCTTGCAGGGACTGGACCGGGAGAAGCTGCAGGCGGAGTTCGACGAGCTCCAGGCCCGCATTGCCTACTACAACCAGCTGCTCTCCGACGAGACCATGCTGCGGGGCGTGCTGAAAGAGGAGCTCATCCAGATTCGGGACAAGTACGGCGACGAGCGCCGCACCGAGATCGGCTTTGCCGAGGACGATTTGGACATTGAGGACCTCATTGTGGAGGAGCAGTGCGTGTTCACCATGACCGCCAACGGCTACATCAAGCGCACCTCCGCCAGCGAGTACGCCGCCCAGGGCAAGGGCGGCATGGGCAAGAAGGGCATGGCCACCCGGGAGGAGGACTACGTGAACACCGTGTTCACCGCCTCCACCCACGACTGGATTCTCTTCTTCACCGACAAGGGCCGGGTGTTCCGCAAGAAGGGCTATCAGATCGCCGAGGCGGGCCGCACCGCCCGGGGCACCAACATTGTAAACGTCCTCCAGGTGGACGGGGACGAGCGGGTCACCGAGATGATTCACACCCGGGACCTCACCGCCCAGGACCGCTACCTGGTGATGATGACCCGCAACGGCACCGTCAAGCGCATTGCCATGGACGCCCTGCGCAACCTGCGCAACAACGGCCTGAGGGTCATCACCCTGGAGGAAGGGGACGAGCTCATCACCGTGCGGGAGACTGACGGCACCCGGAATATCCTCATCGCCACCCACGACGGACAGGCCATCTGCTTTGCCGAGACCGACGTGCGTGTCATGGGCCGCACCGCCGTGGGCGTGCGTGGCATCCGCCTGAAGGAAGGGGACTACGTGGTGGGCGCTGCCCGGGCCACCCCCGGCAAGGCGGTTCTCTCCATCACCCAGAACGGCTACGGCAAGCGCACCGCCGTGGAGGAGTACCGGATCACCAACCGTGGCGGTCTGGGCATCCGCAACTACATGGTGACGGATAAGACCGGCCCCGTGGTGGGCATCAAGGTGGTGGACGGCAGCGAGGACATCATCGTGGTCACCCAGTCCGGCACCCTCATCCGCACCGACGTGGACGGCATCCGTCTGGCGGGCCGCTCCACTCAGGGCGTCATCGTCATGCGCTTCAAGGAGGAGGGGGACCAGGTCATCGCCCTGGCTCTGGCCGACAAGGCCCCCGAAGAGGCCGCCGACACCGACACTTCAACAGATGTGGAAAACTCTGTGGAAGTTGTGGAAGGTCAGGAATAACCCAAATTTGACAAAGAGAAAAAGCGCACAGCTAGTGCGCTTTTTCTTGTAAATGGAGAATATTTTTATGAAAACGGTCACTTTATATACGGATGGAGCTTGCTCGGGAAATCCCGGACCCGGCGGCTGGGGGTGCATCCTCCTATATGGGCCCCACAAAAAGGAGCTATCCGGCGGGGAGCGCAGCACCACCAACAACCGCATGGAGCTCACCGGGGTCATCCGGGGGCTCCAGGCCCTCACCGAGCCCTGCATCGTGGAGCTGTACTCCGACTCCAAGTATGTCATCGACGCCCTGCAAAAGGGGTGGGCCAGAGGCTGGAAGGCCCGGGGCTGGGTGAAGGCGGACAAGAAGCCTGCTTTGAATGCCGATTTGTGGGAGGTGCTGCTGGGGCTGTGCGACACCCACACCGTCAATCTCCACTGGGTGAAGGGCCACGCCTCCAACCCCTACAACAACCGCTGTGACGAGCTGGCGGTGGGGGAGTGGAAGCGGCTGAAGGGGGAGTAAGCCATGAATATCCTGGTCACAGGCTTTGAGCCCTTCGGGGGCGAGTCCACCAACCCCTCTATGGAGCTTATAAGGGCCCTGGACGCTCAAATCGGCGCTGCCCATATCCCATACCGCTATTTTACCTGTGACAGCCTCAGGAGGCTTACAGGCGGCTTTACGAGCCATTGAAAAATACCAGCCTGATGCGGTGGTGTGCGTGGGCCAGGCGGGGGGCCGCTGCGCTGTCACCGTGGAGCGCTTAGCGGTGAATGTGGACGACTTCTCCATCCCGGACAATGAGGGGCAGCAGCCCCGGAATGTGCCCATTGTGGAGGGGGGACCGGATGCCTATCTGTCCACCTTGCCTATCCACGAGATGGTGGAGGGGATGCGGGGAGCGGGGGTGCCTGCGGCGGTGTCCAACAGCGCCGGGACCTATGTGTGCAACCATGTGATGTACGGGGTGGCCCACTACCTCCACCAGCACAGGCCCACAGCCAGGAGCGGCTTTGTCCACATCCCGTATCTGCCCCAGCAGGTGCTGGACAAGCCGGACAAGCCCAGCATGGGGCTGGAGCTGGCCCTGCGGGGGCTGACGGCGGGGCTTGGTGTGCTGGCAACATTCAAATAAGCAAAACAAGGCCCGGAGCGTGTGCTCCGGGCCTTTGAACATGTGTTATAGGAGGGAGAGAATCAGTGAGACCCCAAAACAAAGTACCGGGGCCAACCAATACCAACCAGACAAGGATTTGTGATGGAGAGGGGGGACCAGGACGCGGATGAGCCCGGCCAAGGTAAAGATACCGCCGATGATACACAGGTTATACATCAGCAATTCCGCCATGGACCATGTTGCAGAGTGGGCGGCGGTGAGATTGAGATTGACCAGACTAAAAATACCAATAAAAATGGTCATTAGGGTGACTACATTGCCGTATACGGACTTCTCCATGCTTTTTAAATCTGCCAGCCGATCTTCCACCTGCTTCATCTGAGAGACATACTGTGGGGCGTATTGTCCCATTCCAGTATAGTTGAATTCCCCTTGATAGGTACCATTATAGGGCTTATCTGGTTGGGCATGGAGTAGCTCAAAAAAGATACTGGCAATCCCTTCCCCGGAATACAGCGTAATTTCTGAACTGGAGATATTTGTGATACGAAAAAACACGCGGGTTTTGTGGCCAGGCTGGTATACGGGAGCTTCCAGAGACAGGCCCTGACGAATCCGGCTGTTTCGCAGACAGACATGGGCGCAGAGGTCAGTGGGAAGCTGTAAGGTTTCTTTGGAACGCACGAACACAGATTCTCCAGGTAAAAGCTTATAGAAATCTGCTTGGTCATTAGGTTGACGACTAAAACCATCACAAATCAAGTCATACCCAATGTTGAATATGTTGTTTTCCTGTATGTCTTGCAGCAAGCCATCATTTTTGATCCGTTCTTTCAATTCGTGATCTACAAGCAACAAGAAAAACACCCCCTTGATTGGATCAAGTAACTGGAATATCACATTTCATTTTATCACACATAGTCCCCTGTGAAAAGAAGAAAATGAAAAAATGTGGAGTACAAATTGGAGTATTTTCTATGAAACATGTTTGCATGTTTGAAAACAGAGGGCCGGAGCGTACGCTCCGGGCCTTTGGTGTGTCAGAACTCTCTTTTCTCATCATATCATAAACGGAGACACCGGGCCAGACTTTTTTTCTCCCATCTTCCAGAGTAGAATGGTGATACAAGACCATATAAAAGAACGAGGAGGCGAGCCTATGAAGGGAAACAAGAGAGGATATCAGGTGGTCATTGCCATTCTGGCCGTGGTGGCGGTGGCGCTGGCGGCGGGCAATGTGTATTTCCTCACCCGTCCAGATGAGCCGCCGGACTACCAGGTGGTCATTGGGGTGCCCAAGGGTGGCGATGCGGTGGATTTCACACAGTCCGAGATTTTGGACCACGACGAAACTCGGACCGTAATCTTCGGACTCATCGGTGCCCAGCATGTGGCGGAGTCGGATTTGCCCACGGAAGACCCGGACGCAGTGATGCATATTTCTGTGCCTGAGGATGGTATCATCTACTATCACTCCAGCATTTGGATGGAGGAGGATGGTGTGTGGCTGCGTTCAGGAGATCGCTTATTCCAGTATCTTCCCAACGACTATGGTGGGGAGGAGATGGCCCAGATTGTCCAGAAACAGCTGGACCTGGGAGCGAAATCCTTCATTGAGTAATGAAAGTAAGGCCCGGAGCGTATGCTCCGGGCCTCTTTGCTGGTAAAAAAGAAAGCTTTGCGCTTCCACCATTTCTCCGGTGCGGGTTTGCTCCCCTGGCGAGGGGAGGCGCGCTCCGCTGGGCCCGATTTCTCCCCGATGAGAAATCGGGGAAAGAATCGCCAAAGGCGGGGCCTTCCCCCGCCTTGTGGAATCCACCCCCGCGGTACTGGGAGTCCCTGCGTCCTCCTTGTTTCGGCCCTTAGCCTGGTGGGGTCACATAGATGGCTTGCCGTTCTATGGTGTGTATTCACTTCTCTGTTCCTGCGTCCTTCTACTGCCAGGGCCTTACCCTGGTGAGCCGCTGTTTCCAGCTAACGGGGGCCTGGTTCCCGGCGGTGGAAACGCCGCACACCGGGGTGAGGCCCTGGAAACAGGGGCACCGTCTCACAGAGAAGGAAATGCGTTCCATAGACTTGCCGGGCCATCTATGTGACCCCACCAGGGCCAGGGCCGGCCATAGGATTGACGCAGTTCCAGCCTCGTACCCCAAGGGGGGTACTTAGGGGGGAACGCCCTAAGCGGGTTTTGGTTTCTTTTGCCCGCTCAAAAGAAACCCCCAGCGGGGAGCGTCCCCACCAGGCTGGCAAGCCGGAATCTGGGCGGTTAGACGATCAATCCCTCCGACTCGTCGGTGCGGACTGAGTATCCCTCGCCTCGCCCCTGAGAGGCGGGGCAAGTCTCGCTCACGCCGTCGCACCTCCTCACCCCACCAAACCCGCTTGCGCTGGGCTTTGGCGGGGGCCCCGTAAAAGCCACCAGCTCCCTTTACACAAGGGAGGCTTTTTTTCCTGAATAAGCACACAAGGCCCGGAGCATGTGCTCCGGGCTTTGTTCATGGTAAAAAGAAAGGCTTTGCTCTTCGATCATTTTCAGGCGCAAGTTTGCTCCCCTGGCGAGGGGAGGCGCGCTCCGCTGGGCCCGATTTCTCCCCGATGAGAAATCGGGGAAAGAATCGCCAAAGGCGGGGCCTTCCCCCGCCTTGTGGAATCCACCCCGCGGTACTGGGTTTCCCTGCGTTCTCCTTGTTTCGGCCCTTAGCCTGGTGGGGTCACATAGATAGCATGGACATTCTATAGAATATGCCTGCTCCTTAGGTAGTTGGTACTTCTTTTGCCAGGGCCTTACCCTGGTGAGCCGCTGTTTCCAGCTAACGGGGGCCTGGTTCCCGGCGGCGGGGACGCCGCACACCGGGGTAAGGCCCTGGAAACAGGGGCACCGTCTCACAGAGAAGGAAATGCGTTCCATAGACTTGCCAGGCCATCTATGTGACCCCACCAGGGCCAGGGCCGGCCATAGGATTGACG
>NZ_NFKG01000029.1:0-29028 GCF_002160275.1 Pseudoflavonifractor sp. An187
TTTAGCTCAGTTGGTAGAGCACCTGACTCTTAATCAGGGTGTCCAGGGTTCGAGTCCCTGAAGGTGTACCACTCCCACTTAGGTGTGAGGCACACCTAAGTGGGAACCCTCAAAAAATGGGGCAAAAAAACACTTGACAAAACCAGAGAAATCTGGTAATATGTCAAATGTTCAGTGCAGATCAAAAGGTCTGTGTCGACTTAGTCGGTGCTGATTGCAGTGAGGGTCCACCCGTTCCCATTCCGAACACGGCAGTTAAGCTCACTTGCGCCGAAAATACTTGGCTGGCGACGGCCCGGGAAGATAGGTAGTGCCGACACAAAGAGGTTTGAGTTTCTCAAGCCTCTCAATATTCCTCCTTAGCTCAGTTGGTAGAGCATGCGGCTGTTAACCGCAGGGTCGTTGGTTCGAGTCCAACAGGGGGAGCCATTTCTGTGCATGAGCCGTCACAGGTTTGTGACGGCTCATGTAGACAGAACAGATCGACGACATGGGCCTTTAGCTCAGTTGGTTAGAGCAGCCGGCTCATAACCGGTCGGTCCCGGGTTCGAGTCCCTGAAGGCCCACCATACAGGGGTATAGCTCAGCTGGTAGAGCATCGGTCTCCAAAACCGAGTGCCGAGGGTTCGAATCCTTCTGCCCCTGCCATTTAAAAATAACAGCGGAAGCTGATTAAATAGATTCCCCCAGATGGCGCGGTAGTTCAGTTGGTTAGAACGCCGGCCTGTCACGCCGGAGGTCGAGGGTTCAAGTCCCTTCCGCGTCGCCATTTGCTGCTATAGCTCAGTCGGTAGAGCGCATCCTTGGTAAGGATGAGGTCGGCAGTTCGAATCTGCCTAGCAGCTCCACGAGAAACCTCGGAACGAATGTTCCGGGGTTTTTTGTTTGCCTGGAGAAAGATAGGTGGATGTGATCGATGATCGTGAAGAGCATCTTTACATTGCTATACGTTAGAGATGCGATGCCCACAGAGTGACGGGTAATTGTATAGGAATCCATAATAAAGAAAATATGTGTAAGGATACAAAGCTTGCAGCCGCTTATCGGGATGATCCGACAGGCGACTGCTTTTATTTTCAGGCTTTATCAATCTATATAATATGACTATATTATATGGTTTACTAGGGAATATGCTATTAAGCATAGGAAATAGAAACAACGGTGTTTTTTAAGAAAAGTTGTGAAAGTTGTTCAATTAGTGAGTGGGTGAAAAACTGAAAATTAACCTATGTTAATGAAGTTGAGAAGGAAGAGTGGTATAATATGGTGTGCTTTAGTAAAGAACTGCGGAAAAGGGTGATACGATGGATTTGCACACTTTTTTTGCTCGTCTGCTTTCCACAGAAAACGAGGCGCTCATTCAAGAATTAATTACGTGTACTACTGTGCATGAATACAAAAAAGGCGATATTTTAATTCAAGCAGGAGAAGCGGTCAGCAAAGTGGACTTTTTGTTGACCGGTATATACCGTGGCTATTTTATTGATTCAAATGGACGGGACATTACAGACTGCTTCGCATACAAAACAGGATCACCACTACTACCTTCTACCGAATTGAATATACCGGCAATCATATCAATACAAGCAATCACCGCTGGAAGTGTTGTTTCTATCTCAATGGATGCTGTGAGAAATCTGCTTCAAAAATATCCCGAGGTGGGCCAGCTATATATTCGCTTGTTGAGTGAGTCAGCTCAGGAGCACTGGAAGATTAAAAATGCAATCTATCAGTATACAGCGCTACAGAGATATCAATGGTTTCAAAGCAATTACTCAAGTTTGGTTCAAAAGGTATCGAATCGGTACATCGCCTCCTACTTAAACATAACACCCGTGACCTTGAGCAGAATACGGGCCAGTTTACGAGGTCGTGAGGATGAAATCGAGACTCGTGAGGGGGACAGGGATTATTGAAAACGAAGGTAAAAGCAAAGGATTGCAACTTGGTTGTGCGGGTGAAGACAAGTTTTGGAGAGACTTTCGATGAAGAGAAATTGAGCCAATTTTGCAGAACGTGTAGTCGAGGCTTCTTGAAACCAAACGTATTAAAAAAGAATTTGGTTGAATATCATGGACCGATCGGAATTAGTCTCTATGAGCGGCTTATGGAGCCGATGTCCAAACGAGATTTTCTATTTATTCTAGAACAAGTAGTGGTAGCGTTACAGAAAATAGATGAAAATCACTTGGATTTAAATGCTTTAGTGTTGAATTTACAGTATGTTTTCATTAATAGAATGACACGCGAAGTGTGGTTTCTCTACGTACCAACGACAATGGAATCAAAAGAAACAGACGTACGTGGTTTTCTTGAATCCATTGTTTACTCGGTAAAGCCGGCTGAGAAATGTGATGAAGAGGCGATTGCCCAATTCATGTATTTCCTTAGAGGGCAAAAGCAAATTGAATTTGAGAAAATCGAACGTTACATTTCCAAAGAGGATGGCAATATAGTTCGTTTGATTCGAAAGCAGTTAGGAGGGCAGAGTGGGTTTATCACAAACAAGATGCGGCACTATGTTGAGCACTATGAGAAGAAACAAGACGATGATGAACCTACAGAGTTGCTGGAGGAGTGTTCCGGAGACTTAGAAGAGGAAGCCACCGGCCTCTTGGATGATGAACGTCCCCATGACGGGACAGAGGCTTTCGATACGGAAATGGGAGAAGAGGAAGCTACTGGTTTGCTTCTGGAAGAACATGAAGATTGGGACGATGAGGAGGCGACTGGCCTGTTGCAGGATAATACTTACGACGAGGAAGCAACAGGGGTGTTAAGTGATGATGATACCATGTTGCTCCAGGAAGAGTGTGAAGCCACAGCTTTGCTCAATTCCAATACTGCAAGAGTTCAGTTCCCTATTTTATATCGTGTTTCCACAGCGGAGAAAATATCCATCAATAAACCTGTGTTTCGTTTGGGCAAAGAGAAAAGCTATGTCGATTATTTTGTTACAAATAATGTAGCGGTAAGCAGAAGTCACGCAGATATTATAACTCGTGGGACGAAGTGTTTTATCATTGATTTAAATTCAAAAAATCATACCTATATCAACGATGAACCCATTCCAGTGCATTGTGAAGTAGAAATTCATAATGAGGACAACTTGCGACTTGGAAATGAGGAATTCGTCTTTTATCAATGAATACAAATGGTAGAGCTTACTGTGGGAGGAGTGAGGGAGTTTGCGGTTTGTTGTGACAGCGGATTCTGACGTGGGGACTTCAAAACGCACGAACCAAGACAGTGTGTTGGTAAAACATGCGGCTACAGATATAGGTGAGGTTGTTATGGCAATCATCTGTGACGGCATGGGAGGTTTGTCAAAGGGCGAGTTAGCCAGCGCAACAGTAATTCGAGCTTTTTCAGAATGGTTCCACCGTGAGCTGCCATTTGAGTTAAAAGAATTGGACATGCAAATAGTGGCAAGCAAGTGGTGCTTGCTTCTCAAAACTCTTAATGCCCGCATTCTGGAATACAGTGCAAGTACAAACGGGGAGAGTATGGGAACAACCTTTTCAGGTATATTGCTGGTGGGCGAGAAGTATTTGATTGTTCATGTAGGTGACTCTCGTGTGTATTACATCTCGACATCTCTGGTACAGTTGACCACGGACCAGACGTTTGTGGCAAGAGAAGTTGCTCGGGGCACGATGACCTTGGAACAGGCAAAGACGGATAGGCGGCGGAATATGCTGCTTCAGTGCGTAGGAGCCTCTAAGGTTGTGGACCCTCAAGTAATATTGGGAACCACTGAGAGGGGAGCATACATGCTATGCTCGGATGGATTCCGACACGAGATTAGCGAAAGAGAAATATATGAATCCCTTAACCCCATCAATTTGATCAACAAAAGTGCCATGCACAGCAATACAGAATATCTCATTGAATTGGTGAAAAAACGAGGAGAGAGGGATAACATCTCTGTGGTGTTGGTCAAGGCTGAGTGAGGTGGATGAAGTGACTGCGATTGGGACTGTCATTGATGGGAAATACGAGCTTCTCAAAGAGATTGGACGCGGCGGCATGTCCATCGTTTACTTGGCAATGGACAAGCGACTCAACAAGCAGTGGGCGGTTAAAGAGATCCGCAAAAAAGGAAGCGGAAAAAATGATGAGATTGTTGTCAATAGTCTCTTAGCAGAAGCCAACATGATGAAAAAGCTGGATCATCCAGCATTACCTCGTATCGTTGACATTATTGATAATGGAATTACCATCTACGTGATTATGGACTATATCGAGGGAGAGTCCCTGGATAAGGTCTTGCAAGAGTACGGAGCGCAACCGGAGGAGTTGGTGGTGGGCTGGGCAAAGCAACTCTGCGATGCACTGTCCTATCTGCATTCCCAAAAGCCACCGATTATTTATCGCGATATGAAGCCGGCAAATGTCATGTTGAAACCGGAAGGAAATATTAAGATCATTGACTTCGGAATTGCACGAGAGTATAAAGAACAAAATTTGGCGGACACAACGGTGTTGGGAACTAAGGGCTACGCTCCACCGGAACAGTATAGTGGGCAGACGGATCCCAGGTCTGACATTTTTGCATTGGGAATGACCATGCACCACTTGTTAACAGGGGTTGATCCACGTAACGGAGAGCCTTATGCCCCGGTAAGACAGTGGAATCCCGAGTTATCTGAAGGCATTGAAATCATTATTGATCGCTGCGTGGAACCTGCAGCAGAAAATCGGTATCAGAGTTGTGCAGACTTGCTCTATGACCTAGAGCATCCAGAACTCATTACCAAAGGGTTTAAAAAGAAACAAAAGCTGAAGCTGCTGGCTTTTACAGCTTCTGCAGCTCTATGCGTGGCCGCTGGTATTGCTGGAGTCGTCTTCAATTTGGTAGCAACGAAAGTAAACAACCAGGACTATGATGCCAATGTTGCGTCTTCTGATCCAGCAAGGTACTTTGCTGCGGTCGAAATTTATCCAGAGCGAGTAGAAGCATACGATAAATTGATTGAGTATTTTAAAAATGTCAGCGCCACAAACGATGAGATTACGAGAGTGGGAAATACCATCGAAGCCAATGCAGAGTATCTGGATCTCAAAGATAGTGCCGTTGCGGACATGTATTATGACATGGGTAAGCTATACTTTGCTGATTATGATGGTTCTTTCAAAAGTCGAGCAGTTAGCGCGTCGAATTTCTTCCAGACTGCAGCAGAGGCTGATGCCGACTTTGAAAAGAAAAATATTGCATCGTGTTATGATTCTATATGCAAATTTATGACGAATCAAAGCACGACATCGGAACATACGCTAGAGGATTTTAATACACTGTTTGAAGAGATTGACCAGGCAATGGAGACCGTCGGAAAGGCCACAGATAGTGAGTCAAATTACGATAAAATTTCCCTTTACTATGTAACAATGCTCCTTGTCAATGACCAGGCAGAGTATATGGCTGGAGTAGGATTCCAACGGGAGAGAGCGCTGGATTTGATGGAGACCTTATATCGAAGTACCAACTCAATCACCTCTACATTGTCTTACGTCAATGAATTGAAGGATAAAATCCGTTCCAGTTATGACTCCTTTGTGGCAAATATAAACGCTAAGTACAATGAGGTGGAAAAGCGGCAACAAGGGGGGAATGTATAATGGCAGATACACTATCACTATTATCGATGATCTCCTTTGTAGTTGCTGGCGTATGTCTGGTCATTTCTGTTGTGCTGTGGATTATCTTTCGAATACCTTCTGTCATTGGAGATCTTTCTGGGCGAACTGCTAGAAAATCCATTGCAAAGCTGAGAATGTCAAATGAGAAATCTGGGCCAAAGGGCTACCGAGAAAGTAAAGTTAACATTCAACGTGGGAAAGTCACAGAAACCATGTCTGGCCTTGAAAAAGGGCAAAAAAAAGCTGTTTCTAATGGAACAGGGCAGCGGCCTGAAACGGGACTGCTGTATGAAAATTTGTCGGAAGGTGTAACCTCTGAAACCACGGGACTGCTGGTGGAAGATGGGACGACCCAACCGCTGGAAGAGAACATGGTGCGAGAAGTACAACGGCTCAGTGGCGTAAACATGGAACTCATAGAAGAAATTATGTTCATTCATACACAGGAACATATTGATTGATTAGAGTGGAGAAAGAGGAGTGAATTGGAATGAGGGCAAAGAAACGTAGACAAAGTAAGAGAGTCCTTGCTGCATTCTTGGCATTGGCTATGGGTCTCTCCCTGACACCAGGCGGATTGGTAGCCTATGCTGCAACAGATGAGCATCCAGAAGCTGTAACCATAACCGTTGTCAATGAGGATGGACAAGCAGTTCAAGGTGCTTCGGTTGCAATTTCCGTTGACTCCACGAGCTACGGGGAAAATTATATTACAGATACAAAGGAGACAGACCAGTACGGCGTCGTTGAAGTAATGTCTGGTGCCGACTTTGTGGAAGATGAGTTCTCTCTGTCGGCAACGGTGACAGCTGATGGTTACGAAGCAAAAGAGCTTATGGACACTCCAATCGTCACCGCAGAAGATAACTTCCAGGTTGTGCTGACTGGAACAACGATAGATGATGTGATTATTACAGGACAGACTTTGACCTATAATGGAGAACCTCAGGAATTGGTGTCTGTCACTGAGGTGGCAGGCGATATCGTTACATACGAAGCAGTTGGAGATACTTCATTTGAGTTGAATGAAGAGGGTAAACCTGTCGCAGTGAATGCAGGTACTTACGAAATTAAGGTTACCGTTCAAAGAACAGGCAAGGAGGATCTTGTTCTTCCAGTGACAGCTGTGATTCAGCGCGCAGACATTGAAGGAATCTCCATCGAAGGACGAAGTCTTGTCTATAATCGTAAGGAACAGGAACTGGTAATTTTGAAAGGCGACTTCCAAGAGAATGATGTGGTAACTTGGACCGTGAATTCTGAGGAGTTGGTATCGAAAGAAATTCCAGAAGCAATGGCAGTTGGTTCCTATACTGTGGTGTTAAAGGTTGACCGCGGCCCTAACTACAATACATTGGTGACCGAGATGGTAACTACCAATTTGATAGAGGGCGAGCTTAACCTGGAAGGACTTACAGTAACAGGTCTGGATGGTGTGTACAAGGTGGATGATGAAGGTATACCTGTTGCGCAGCCAGCTGTTATCGTGAATAATCAAGGTGATTACGATTTGATGTATCAGCTTGATGATGGTGATTTGGAGGTCAATGAGGAAGCCTGGGTGAAAAATACGATCCCTCAGGTTACTAATGCAGGTTCCTATATTGTTTGGGTGAAGGCCGTTAAAGAGAACTATAACGATAGTGATGTAGAGGTGATCCCCGCTGAGGGAGCGATTGCTCCGTACAATGTACATGTAGCCAAGGCAGAGCAATCATTTGATTTCGATAAATACGATGCACATACCAGTGAAGATGAGCGTGAGTCGATCACCATAAACGGTGCAGTACCCTATAAAGATGTTACCTATGACTTTAGTGCCACGGACACAGAAGCTCTTACAGGGGGCTCAATCACCTACGAAGTGGATGCTGAGGAAGGAATTGCATCCATTGATAATAACGGTATTTTGACGGTCTATTATCCTGGAGACATGACCGTGATTGCCACCCTGTCTGGGAATGAAAACTATAGCGAGTGTGTGATTGAGTACCACTTGAGTGTGAATGGTGAAGTGTCGGCACAGGGCAATTATATTTCCTTCCCCCAACAACAGGTGAACTATACCCTTGGAACATCAGATCAGATTTCTACGCAACAGGCGGTAAAGAACGATAACCGGATTAGGGGCGATATCACGTACTCCATGAAAGCGATTGCTGGCGTAGAAATTAACGAACAGAACGGCACTTTGTTGGTAACAGATTATAACGCATTGGCGACTGCGATTCGAGAGGCAGACGGTGCGCTCAATATCACCGTCACTGCAACCAAGGAAAAAAAGGGCGTTTATGGTCAAGATATGGCCGAGTATATGGTTACTGTTTCCTTCGAAAACACACCGGATGTGCCATATACGTTACCCAAGGTCAATGGAGGGAACGGATGGTATACCACAAATGTTGTTGTAACACCCGCTTCGGGTTATAGCATCGCCCAGTCGGCATCTGGGAATTTTGCTGAGACAACTACATTTGGTAACCAAGGTGCGGCTGCCCGGTATGTCTATCTGAAAAATATAGAGACAGGGGGCATTACGGACCAGATTCTGGTGGACATTAAAATTGATACATATGCGCCAGAGACAGATAAGATGGGAATCGAGATTTCCCACCTGTCCATTATTGAAAAGATCGGGCTTCTGTTTGGGTTCTTTAACCCCTCTGTGACCGTTGAATTTACAGTTGAAGACGAGCTGGGAGCAGATGAATCGGGGGTCGATCATCTGAAATGGTTCTATACGAAATCGGATGATGCGACCAGCTCGATTCTAGCAGATAAAAGCGGAACGCTGGAAGTGACAAAAGAAGATGGGAAATATGTAGCATCCCTTACAGTGACTGCAACGGAAGCAGAGCAGTTCCGCGGGCATATTGCATTTAAGGCGTACGATTGTGCTGGAAATGAAAGCGCAGAAGTCAAGGAAGACAACGTCGTAATTGTCGTTGATACCATAAATCCGTCCATGGATGCCAGCTTTCAGCTGGTGGATAACGGCGGGGTATATAACCCAGTGAATCGGGATGGTGTGGTACAGCACTACTTCAATGGTGATGTGGCCTTTACCTTCACGGTGAAGGAGGCCAACTTCTTCTCGGAAGACGTTGAAATTGGTGTTACAAAGGACAATGAGACCTATGACGTAGATGTGGAGTGGACCGTAGATGAGACCAACGATGAGATCCACTATGGTAAGTTTACACTCAGTGGTGACGGGGACTATGTTGTTACCATGCGCTATCACGATCAGTCTGGAAATGTCATGGTGGATGACGACGAGAATGAGGTGGAGCTATACACCTCTGAGGTGATTACCATTGATACGACCGAGCCGGAGATTGAGTTTGAGTATGTTCACGATGGGGATATCCAGAAAACGATCTTTACCGTTGAGGAACACAACTTCTCTGCTGATCATGTTGTGGTAGCCAATAGCAGTACCATGCAAGATGTTAATGGGAATCCCATTGCATTTACAGCGGAGCAGTTGACTGCAATCCTTCAGAGAGCCACTTGGACCCAAAATGGAGACACTTATACATTTGAGTACGACCAATACGTCAATGGTATTTATAATCTTAAGCTGGACTATACGGATTACGCCGGTTGGGTAGCAGAGCCTTTCACAGGTGATGAGTTTATTATTGACCATGACGGCCCCACAGGGGTAAAAATTGAATATGCAAAGTCTCCTGTGGATACGTTCCTGGAAACTATTACTTTGGGATTCTACAATCCTTCTGTGACCGTTCGGTTTACTGCGTATGACACCAGCTCTGGTGTGGACTCCTTCACATGGGGATATACAAAGGAGACTGGTGCAAGTACCATTAAGCACCCCGAAAAGCTGGAAGATACAACCATTTCTGCTGTGAGGGATCAAAATGATAAGTCCAAGTTTACCGCAGAGACAACCTTGACTGCTGATGAATTGACACAGTATAGAGGGTATCTCAGTGTGGTGGCAACGGATAAATTCAACAATGATAGTCAGAAAAAAGTGGATGATGGAAATATCATTGTTGTGGATACCATTGCACCGGAAATGACAGTGGAGTACACACCGGCAGACCGAACTGTTTCCAATACCAACCAGTACTACTACAATAATGATGTGGATATTACCTTCACAGTGACAGAGGCAAATTTCTACCCCGAAGATGTCAATGTGTCCGTGACAAAAGACGGGAAGGTATTTGATTACGGGACAGTAAATTGGGGAACGAGAGATGCTAATGACCGCACAGTTGGTACCTTCACACTGCAGGCTCCTGAGGATCACAGTGGAGATGGTGATTATGTAATCGCTGTGGAGTACACGGATCGTTCCAACAATGAGATGGTACGATATGTGTCTGATGTACATACCATTGATACGGTATTGCCTGAGATCGATGTGGAATACCGGAACCTTTCTGTGGTCAACACGTTAAAGGACAGGGACGGTCATAGTCGGCGTTACTTCGAAGACACACAGACTGCAGTGGTGACAATTGCAGAGCATAACTTTTATGCTGAAGATGTCAAATATGACATCGTAGCGCGGGATGTGGCAGGGAACCAGTTGCAGTTGAATGATTTGGTGACAATGTCTCAGTGGAAATCCCAGGGAGATGTGCACTCGATGACCATCACGTATCCCGGTGATGCCAATTATACCTTTGATGTGGCGTATGCAGATCTTGCTACCAACGAGGCAGTAGACTATGCCAGTGACTATTTCACTGTAGATAGGACGAAGCCTGAAAACCTCCGAGTCGAGTACAGCACTAGCGTTCTGGATACGGTTCTGGAATCCATGAGCTTTGGTTTTTACAATGCCAAAATGACGGTAACCATTTCTGCGGATGATGCGGTATCGGGCGTTCACTCGTTCCTGTATAGCTATCTCAACGCAGAGGGCGTCAGCGCTGTCAACGCGCAGTTGGTCAATCAAGCAATTGCTGCGGCAGATATCCGATATTCCAATGATGGGGTTACGGCTACTGCCTCCTTTGAGATTCCCAAGATGGTGTTGGCGGGTGATAACCAGTTCAATGGCACCGTAGAATTTACTGCAACAGACCGGTCTGGAGTGGAGTCTGAGATTCACAAGGAGACAAAGAGAATTGTCGTGGATAACATTTCTCCCACTGCGCAAGTAAGCTACAATGATCCTGTCAATGTAGAAGGAAATATTGCTTACTATGATGGAGATATTCAGGCAACCATTTCCATACAGGAGGCAAACTTCTACGCTCAGGATGTACAGGTGTCGGTCTCAAAAGATGGTGGTGTAGCAACAGCGGTTCCCACTACCTGGACAGATAACAGTGTGGATCGTCACACAGGCTCCTTTACCTTGAGTGGGGATGGAGACTATGTTGTTACCATCAGTTACAGGGACAAGTCCTCGAACCAAATGGAGACCTATACGTCCCAACAGATGACCATTGATACTCAGATTGAGGCCCCCACTTTCTCAATTAATGGGCAGACTGTGGGTGAAAAAGGCGGTGCCTACAAGAACGATGCTACGATCGCATTCGGGTTTGAAGATGTGAACTTTGATTCTCATACGGTGCAGTTGACGCGAACCCGGTTTGATAGCGTAGAGGATGTTACAGCTGAGTTTATTCAGGTGGGAAGCACTGCGACTGGTGGTTCTGGAAGCTTTAGTATCCCCAGCGAGGTAGGGAACGACGGCATCTATACTCTGACGGTAGGTATGACAGATAAAGCCATGCATACTACCCAGGCTCAAATGAAATTTACCATCAACCGCTTTGGCTCCGTATATGAGTATGATGAGTACCTGATGTCTTTGATTCAAGATGGCGGTCAGTATATCACCATTCAGGACGGTGAGAGCACTGCCATTACAAAGAATCTTGTAATCACGGAGTATAATGCAGACCAGCTGTTGGAAGGCTCCTTGCAAATTCTCATTACCCGAGATGGCCAGACAATAGAAGCGGAGTATACCACTGACTCTACTACCGTTGATGGTGGAACCAGTGTTGGAGAGAGTGGATGGTATGAGTATATCTATACCATCAATGCCTCCAACTTCAAGGAGGATGGAGTATACAAGATTTCCCTTTCTTCTGCCTATGCGACCAGTGACTCGGAGCACAATGATTCTACCAGTGTCCCTGAGAACTCCATCGACGAAAGTGGAGCACAGGTTATGGACACCATGAGCTTTACCGTTGATACAACGGCCCCGGAGATTCGCAATATTGTTAATCTAGAAAAGCAGATTATCAATGCACAAACAGTGAATGTAAAGTATACCATCGTAGACGTTGGAGGCTTGAAATCCATAGAGGTTGTGCTAAATGGCGACGTCGTAGATGCGATAGACGAGTTTGACGATGGTGGGTTCAATTACAATGGACAGTTTACCATTCATGAAAGCTCTAATGCCCAGACAGTGCAGCTAAAAGTGACAGACCTTGCAGGCAATGTGACAGATACTGCAGCCGAAGATTTTAATGCGAATGGATTGTTCGAGTTCTACGACACGATCACGGTGTCTACGAACTTCTTCGTCAGGTGGTACGCCAATAAAACGCTGTTCTGGGGCTCTATTTGTGGTGTCATTGTAGTTGTAGGTGCCATCTGTGGCATTGTTGCAACGAAACACAGAAAGAAAGCAGTCAGCAAATAATCCCCTAACGTTTGTTCCAGCGTTTCTCCCGTGCAGGCTTTTGCCTGCACGGGAGAAACGGGACTGTTTATTAGAAGTCAGGTGGTTTTTAAGAAAACCACCTGACTTGTGAGAAACAGGAATGAAGCTGGGAAAAGGGTGTGTGCCATGAATACGTTGGTGGAGAAGCAGTATGTCAAGGAATTGGTGTGTGGATCAAACTTTTCCTACATATTAGCAGAAGGTGGTTTGTTTTCTGCGACCGAGTATAAGGTCCTTCAAAGTCAGGCCAGTGGTTGCTTTGTCCAATGCATGAAGATGCTCTATAACGGAAATATTCAGATCTACTATTTAGCAAACCAGCTTAAGCCATTTGCAAATTTGATTCCATCGTTAGACCCGGAACGGTTTATGGCCGTTGTGATCAATTTGCTTGGAAATATTTTGAAGGTTCGGAACAATGGGTTTCTGAGCTGCCAAAAGATTGATGTCTCTTTTGAACATATTTATGTGAATCCTATTACATTGAATGTGGGTTTGGTATATCTTCCAGTGAATCACACCATTTATCCGGATCAATCCAGTTTTGAAAATGAAATTCGAACAGGACTGATCAAGCTAATTTCTGGCGTTTCGAATTTGCAGTCTCCTGCTACGATGCAGCTGTCAATGGATTTATCCAACGGTACGTTATCTATTGAAGACCTGTACCGTCGGTATAAAGGAGGAGAGGACTTCCTACAAGAGAAGGATAAATTACAAGGCAAGAGTAAGCACACTGTGAGTTTGTGTCTAACTGCGATGCATGCTCCGACCCGAGTAGAGATTCGAATTACAAAAGATAGGTTTGTATTAGGGAAAAAGGCCGGTGCAGTAGATGGTGTAATATCCTTCAATGATAAGATTAGTCGCATTCACTGTAGAATTGACCGAAAGGGCGAAAGATACACCATTACAGACCTGCAAAGTGCAAACGGGACCTATGTCAATGGAAAGCGATTACAGGCAAATCAGCCGTACAGAATCGGCAATGGTGACATAATTCGCATGGCAAACAGTGATTTTCAGGTGAGTACAAGGTAACGGAGGGAGCCCATATGGTAAAACCAAGAATCATCATTGCGGACGAAGATATGGACTATGTAATCCCGTTACAATTGAAGTTTGCAGAGGATTTCTTCGAGAGAATAGAGCTTGAAATTATCAGTGATCCCGCGTTCTTTGATCAATTGTTTTCTACGCCCCAGCAAGCAGATATTTTAATTATTTCAGAGCAGCTCTATTCTACCAATTTGCACCGTCACAACATTTCCCATATCTTCGTAATGATGGAGCAATATGAGGAGGAGCAAACTGCAGATCTGAAAGTCAATCATATTTTCAAATACACAAGTATTAAAGAAATTTTTAACGAAATCACCGGGAAAAGTGCTGAGGTACTCAAGGGGATGGTGGAAAAAAGACAGGAAACTCAGGTGATTTTGTGTTACTCAGGGTGTGGAGGAGTTGGTAAGACTACTGTTGCAATGGGGATAAGTGCAGCGCTCACAAAAAACTATAAAAGAGTACTGTATATGAATGCCTCACATTTACAGGTGTTTCAACAGATGCTCATAAACCATTCACCCATTACAACCATGGATGTGTACTCCAGATTGGCTAATCCTGGAGGGAACATTTACGCTGACATAAAACATGTCATTCGCAAGGAAGTTTTTAATTATCTGCCTCCCTTTAAGGCATCCCTATTATCACTGGGATTGAATTACTCCGTATACAAGGAAATTATCTGTTCTGCCAAGAAAAGTGGAGATTACGATTTTATTGTGGTGGATACAGATGTAACGTTTGATGAAGCGAAAACCGAACTAATCGGTGTAGCAGATCGGGTCATTGTGGTAACCAAACAGAGCATGGCTTCTGTGGTAGCAACAAACATATTGGTATCCAATATCAATGGAGTTAGTAAAGAAAAGTTTGTTTTTGTATGTAATGACTTTGTAAAAGAGGAAGATAACGCATTAATTTCACCTAATATTGCATTGAAATTTTCTGTTACAGATTACATCGAACACATCAGACGCTATGATTCCATGAAACCGGAGCAACTTTCCGCAGAGGGTGGAATCCAAAGAACTGCGTTTCTGATTCTTTAAGAGGGGATATGCATGAACAAGGAGACGGCCATTGTAATTTTTCATATCACAAAAAGAAAGATATCGGTTGATTTGGAAATACCGTTAAATATTACAGCAAATGAGCTGGTACTGGCCCTAAATACCGCGTATGAACTAGGGATTAATACCTCAGATATTAAGAATTGTTATTTAAAAGCGGAAAATCCCATTGCCCTTCTGAAAGGAAATAAGACCCTTGCAGACTATGGGCTACGTAGCGGTAGCGATATTTACTACACGGAATAGGGAGAATATATAATGAATAACCGATATAAGATTACCATTTCCAACAATAATATTTATAAGGAAATTGAGCTAGATCAGGAGTGTCAGCAATTAAAAGTAGGCACTGGCATTGATTGTGATGTGAGATTGCGGAAGGAACTCTTTTTTGGGCCAATTGAACTTCTGTTTATGCGTAGCGGCGAGGGATGGTCTGTCCTTTGCTCGGATAATATTTATCTGACAGCTGGTGATGTTCGAAAGTTACTTACAAAAAGTTTGGTGCATGGCGATTCTCTGGAGATTAAATATCAGGAATCGGATCAATATGTGTTTTCTCTGGAGTTTTTTATTGATTTTGATGATGGAAAGACGAGATATGAGAGAGTGGTTAATATTGCCAATAAAGCTTCCCTAACAATCGGCACAAGTCAGGGAAACAACATCGTATTGAAAAGTGAATACGTCAAGCAGGACGAAGTAATCTTAAATAGAAAACAATCCAAGTATGAGTTAAATATTAAGCAAACAACTTATGGGGTATATATAAACGGCAAGCGAGCCAAAAGTGGAGATACCGTTTGCAGTGGAGATTTCTTATCTATTTCTGACTATTTCTTTTATCTAAAGGGAGACCAGCTGTGGTCTCAGATTCGCAGCGACTTAGGTGTAAACGGTTTGGAGTATATCGATCACCCTACTCAAAATATATATCCAGAATTTCGTAGAAACACCCGGGTAAAAACAGTTGTTTGCGATGAAAAAATTGAAATTTTAGATCCGCCTGCCAAACCTCAAAAGCCTAAGAATAATCTTTTTATGCGGTTGCTGCCCTCTATGGGAATGCTACTTGCGGCAGGTGTTATGGCGTTTTTTGGTGGCATGATGATTATTATGTCGGCTATTTCTGGCGGCATGGCGATTTTTACTACTATCATGAGCATCCGTGAGGCCAATAAGGATTATAAACAGAGTTCAGCAGATAGAATTGAAAAATATAACGCATATGCAGCCAAGAAAAGGGCAGAGATTCAGAAGCTTCGTGATGAGGAAAGAGAGTCCCTTGAGGATATTTATATCTCTCAACAGGTGGCCGAGAGCCGCTTGGAGACGTTTTCTTCGTCACTGTTTGATCGGATGCCTGAAGATGAAGATTATCTGTGTGTTCGCCTAGGAAGTGGCGATGTCAGTTCTTTGCGGGTGGTTGACTACAAAAAACAAGAGCGTTTGGATATCGAGGATGAGCTCCAAAGTATTCCTCAGGAAATCTGCGAAGAGTTCAAAAATGTTCATCAGGCACCCATTGTCTGTGATTTAAAGAGCGTCAATGCAATTGGGATTACAGGAAGCCAGGAATATCGGTTTGAATTTTTGAAAAATATTGTGCTTGATATTACTGCACGCCAGTATTTCAGTAATGTAAACCTGGTGCTTGTGGCGAATTGCGAGCATAAGGAAGAAATTCGGTGGTTGCGGTTCTTGCCGCATTTGTACAATGAGGATTTGGGAATTCGGAATCTGGTTTGTGATGATGAGAGCAGAAATATTGTGTTCGAATACTTGTACAAGGAACTAAGTATTCGAGAACAAAATAAACAGTATGATCGCAACATTGTAGTTTTGTTCTATAATGAGTATGGCTTTAAATCGCATCCCATTTCAAAGTTTGTTAGCAAGGCAAAGGAACTGGGGGTTAGCTTTGTATTCTTTGGGGATACAGCTGCAGATATTCCGCAGGGGTGCGGATACCTTATTACCATTGAAGATCATGAGCATGCTGTGCTAACTAATACACAGAACAAGAACGAGACATCTCCGTTCGAGTATACTACGATTCCGACAGAGAGAGCAGAGCAAATTGTAAAGCTTCTTGCACCGGTGTATACCGAAGAGATTTCGCTGGAGGGCGCTCTGACAAAGAATATTTCCATGTTTGAAATGCTCAATATTTTGGCGGTGGATGACTTGGATCTGAAAAGTAGATGGAGCAAGTCCCAGGTGTTCAAATCTATGGCAGCGCCCATAGGCGTATCTAAAACGGGCATTGTGTCTTTGGACCTGCATGATAAGGCCCATGGTCCGCATGGCTTGGTGGCTGGTACCACGGGCTCTGGTAAGTCCGAGATTTTACAGACATACATTTTGGCAATGGCTACGCTGTTCCACCCGTATGAAGTTGCATTCTTGATCATCGACTTCAAGGGTGGCGGAATGGTGAACCAATTCCGGGAACTGCCCCATCTGCTGGGTGCTATCACCAATATAGACGGGAAAGAAATTAATCGCTCTCTGAAGTCCATTAAGGCTGAGTTGCAAAAGCGTCAGCGGCTCTTTGCAGAGGCAGATGTCAACCATATCGATAAATATATAAAAAAGTACAAGGCCGGGGAGGTTTCAGCCCCACTTCCCCATTTAATCATCATTGTGGACGAGTTTGCCGAGTTGAAGGCGGAACAGCCTGAATTTATGAAGGAACTCATCTCAGCTGCCCGCATTGGACGAAGCTTGGGGGTCCACTTGATTTTGGCTACCCAAAAACCTTCTGGACAAGTTGATGATCAGATTTGGAGCAATTCAAGGTTCAAGATTTGCTTGAAAGTGCAAACGCACGAGGATAGCAATGAGGTATTGAAATCTCCCCTTGCAGCAGAAATTAAGGAACCAGGTCGAGCTTATCTCCAAGTTGGAAACAATGAAATATTTGAACTGTTGCAGTCGGCCTACAGTGGAGCACCAGAAAACCAATCTGAAAACATCACAAGAGAATTTGCTATAAATGTGCTATCTCTTGGTGGGAAAAGAGTGCCAGTTTTTGTTCAAAAAAATAAGCAGACGAATAATAAAGCGATAAGTCAGTTGGAAGCAATAGTTCGATATGTCTCTGTATTCTGTGAAGAAAATGGCATAACAAGGTTGCCAAATATTTGTCTACCGCCGCTTCCCACCAAAATCTCTTTTCCTGATTTTGAAGGGGATGTGTTCGATGGTCATCAGGTTGGGTTACCAATTGGTGTGTTCGATGATCCTGAAAATCAAAGGCAAGCCGCAACAATGTTAGATATCATGAATAAAAATACTGTAATAATTGGTTCGCCCCAATATGGGAAAACCAATCTATTACTCAGCTTGATCCGTGCCATTGCTGAAACGTATTCTTCAGAAGAAGCAAATATCTATATTTTAGATTTTGCTGCAATGTTCTTGAAAAATTTTGAATCATTGCAGCATGTTGGTGGCGTTGTTACGTCTTCTGACGATGAAATGCTAAAGAATCTTTTTAAGTTGTTACATGCAGAGATAGCAAGCAGAAAGGAGAAACTGCTTGCAGTTGGTGTTAGTTCCTTTGCGGCATACAAGGAAGCTGGCTATAAAGATTTACCTCAGATAATTCTGATAATTGATAATCTGACGGCACTGATTGAATTGTATCTTCAAGATAGTGATACACTTCTAGTTCTAATTCGAGAAGGACTAGCGGTAGGTATCTCTACGATTGTTACAAACTCTCAGACCGCAGGGATAGGTTATCGATATTTTTCTAATTTTTCCAATCGAATAGCCCTACATTGTAATGATATTAGCGAATACAGTAACTTATTTGATAATGTTGGAATGCAACCCAGTGAGATTCCGGGCAGATGTCTTTTTCCTATGGAAAAAAGATTGCTAGAGTGTCAAACGTATTTAGCATTTGAGGGTGATAAAGAGATTGAGCGATTAAAGGATTTGCAGATGTTTATTCAACGAATTAACCGACAAAACAAGAAACAGGCTCGAAGAATACCCACAATCCCAACTGTCCTCAAAGCAGAAGACATGTATACAACTTTTGGGGCATCCAGATTTGGATACCAAGTGCCCGTTGGAGTGACGTATACAAATGTTGAAGCATTTTATATCGACTTGTCAGAAATAAGTTTTTTTGGGGTATCAGGAAATAATGAGAGGAAACAAATAGAGTTTGTACGTTATCTAATTCAATGCTTAGAAAACAAACATAATGAATATCCGGTAGAAATTCATATTTTTGATGATGTCAAACGTAATTATGCTGATCTACAAAATTCAGAGGTTGTAACAGATTATAAGTTAGATGCTACTTCAGCCATTGCCTTGATAAATGAGTGGCATCAAAAACTCGAAAATAGATATCAGGATATGCTCGAGAATCCTGAAGATGTCGGATCCAATGCCCTGTTGGTAATGATTGTTCAAAACAATGATGTGGCAAAGTGTATTAATGATGACTTCGACGCACTGAGACAATATAATGAAATCGTTACCAGGTATAAGTCCATGGGAGTGTGCATCATTTTTTCAAATTACGAGAATATGTCTGTATCCTACGATGCTCCGGAGCCATTGCGTCACATCAAACAAGAGCAGCATTTGTTTTTCTTTAGTGATTTGGATACATTAAAACCCTTTGATGCTCCCTATGAAGCGATTCGTGAGAACAAAAAGAAATTGGGTAATGGTGATGCGTACTATATCCGCGGTAACAATGTAACTAAGCTAAAAATTGTAGATTCTGCGGAATAATGATCGGTGATAGGTCGCTGAGCGATTTGTCATAATACATTTTGAAAGGAGAAAGATTATGTCTCAAATTAGAATGACTCCCGAAACCATGAGGACTAGAGCAGCGCAAACCGATAAGCAGGTGGAAACGGTTCAGAATGTAATGACTGCTATGGACAATTTGCTCAAAACCCTTAAAGGTGAGTGGGAAGGTGCGGCTGTGCAGGGGTATGAGGACCGGTACAACAAGATCAAGCCTGCGTTCAAGACTGCTAAGGATTTGTTGGAAGAAATTGCCCACAACCTGAGAGCAACCGCCCAGATCGTGGAAGAAACAGACAAGAATATTGCCAATCAGTTCCGTCGCTAACTTAATTTACAAAGGTAGTAGGCCTTTATGTGGCCTACTACCTTTGTGAAATAAATTACAACAATGCGCAGTATTTACAAAATTACGTTGTTAGGCACACTATTGTGAAGTACGAGGTGATTCCATGACTAAGGTAGAAGTGCAAAACAATATCAGATACAATGAAAATCTGGTGTATCAGTTCCAACAGGATTTGCATAGCTTAAATTCACAATTGGCTTCTCTAAATACAAGCGTGCGCCAGTGGAATGTTCAGTTGAATAGCCTTGCCAGCCAAAAGAGAAAATTTGAGGACGAAAAAAATCAGCTAACCCAGTTGAACCATAAGGTACAGAATTTACAAAATGATTTTGCTGCGCGGCAAAATAAACGGCGTGGCGCATATAGCCACAATATCACCTATATTTTCACAACAAACTTTTTTTCTTCATATATTTGTGGCATGAAAGCCTTGCTATATGGTAACGAGTATAGAAATACATATAATGGGTTAACGTCTGCGATAGATAAAGTATCTAGGAAAATTAGGGAGAAGCAGTCCGAAATCGATAGTACAAATAGGAAATGTAGTAACATACGAAATAATATCGATAACACAAATAGGGAAATAAGTTCTTGCCGTACTCGTATTAATCAGATTAGTAATGATTTAGCATACAGGAAAAGACGAATCCAGTATTGGAGAGAGCAGTTACAGTACGCTATATGATGGGGGAAGTAAATGTTATGGCAAGTAATAACTGTGTGATAGATGATGACTACTGCGTCAAAATGGGGGAATATTACAAGAAACAAGGGGGGGGGCTCGACAAAATGATTAGTGATTATCTCTGCTTATTAAGGACCGTTCAGAGTGAAGCAATTATAAAAGGAGATGTAGCAAAAGCGTTGGATTGCTTTATTAAATATGCAGAGAAAATGCAAGAGCAAATTGGCATTATTTCAGATACTGCCCAAACCCAAGTTACGCGTTTTCTCGACAGAGTAGACGAGACAGATAAATACCTGTTTTAAGGAGGTAATTGGATGGATGAAATAAAAATCAGTGTTTCTGGTTTACAAGATTCTATCGCCCAACTGAGAAAACTCAAAGATGATTGGGAGGCAAATGACGTATCTGTGCCTGCAACCATAGGTGGAGGACGGACGGTTAATGAGATGGAATTGTTGGCACAACTTTATAAGAAACTAAATTTTCATATGGTCTCTTTGGCTGAAAATACAATTGCGTTTCTAACAAATGTAAAGAACAGTTATGAGGAAAGCGATAACAAGGCTGCCAAGAAAATAAATCAGTAACAATAACCTGGGTTAATAGGAGGTGAGACAATGCGAAGGGACTTTTCGGAAGAGTCTAAACAAAAGATGCTGAGCCTAGTTTCTCAAGTTGAAAATGAAAAATGGGGCAATTTTACTGACTGGATAGGGGATCGATGGTATGACTTTGAATCATGGATTGGTATTCTCGATATCAAGAACTACATAAACGATGTAAATCTATATCATAAAAAAGTTATTGATAAAAACAGCGCAACTGAGAAAACCATTAATGACATTTTTTGTGCAGTTAGGAATATTGATGTATCTTATTCCACTACAATCAGAAACATACGTGTAAACCTATCTCAGTGGTTACGTTATATAGATCAGTTAGCAACAATCGTAACCCCGTCTAATGGATATTTTAGCACAGAGTTTATGACCATTATGTTGGCAGACACGCTGGAAGATATATCAAACAGTAATGTGCAGCGAGTTGTCGACAGGTTGGTAGAAGATATTGATGGTGAACTTATTTTTGATAAAGACCTTCTTTTTGAATACATTAAAAAAAACCCTGCAGAAATAACAGATGATGAAATCAAGGCAATTCTTGCTGTTATTGAGAGACTACAGGATACAGTAGTTATGTATGAATCGGCAGCGTCATGTGGCAATGATGAATTAGGTGCAGATTTCTGGAATCAAGCTGCATGGATATCAAACACAACAAAATACGAAAGTTTTTCTGCTATAAGCGCTCATTACAATGAACTATACGTAAGTCTACTAAATGTATGCGTGGAAGAAGGAAAAGACAGTAATACATTTGCTGCGGCATTGTTAAAAGCTAGTAATGGAGAGAATGTACTCTCTGTCCTAGGAATTGATATTTCTGATGAGGTATCGAAAATATTTGGAACTTTGTCCATTTCCGCATATACAGCTAAATGGGAAGATGAGCATTCAGAACAGTACTTTCTCAAACTTTCGGCAAATGAAAGTACAAAGCTTGAGATAAAAAATGACGTTGATAGTTTCAATGAGTGGGTAGAGCAAAAGCTCAAAGAGGGAGATCATTATATCGAAGAAAAGGATGAATTTTACCTTGACAAAGATGGAAATGAAATAAAGAGGACCGATGGCGCGCCTATATTTTATGATAAAGAACTGTCTCTCGGAGAAATTGGGCAAGATGTAGGTGTCAGCGCAAGTATCTATGATGGGTCGTTTGATGTTGGAGAAAATGGAAAGCTTTCTGTGACTGTTGGTGAAGCAGAGGCTCATGCTGGAATTTCGGCAGGCTTTTATGTCATAGGGGCAGATGGGGAAAAGAAATTTAGCCCTGGAGTAAATGCTGAAATAGGTGCAAGTGTTACTGCATTTGAGAGCGAATGGGAGCAACAATGGTTAGGCAATGAAAATTTAGGCTTGAATACGGAGGTCGGTGTGACAACAGGAAAGGCAGAGGCCAAAGCTGATGTTGGAGCGCAGATATTTGGAGAGGATGGAAGACTAGATGTTCAACTGGGAGCTAGTGCCAGTGCTGAAGCGATAGCGGCAGAGGCAAATGCTTCGGTTGGTGTAAATGTCCTAGGCGGCGAAGTCGGCGTGGAAGGTGGAGTTAATGTAGGCATAGGAGCACACGCTGATGTAGGATATCGAGATGGTGTTGTTAAATGTGATGTTGGGGCATCTTTAGGTGTCGGGGTATCTCTCGATGTGGAAATAGATGTTGGTGGCATGGTTGATGGAGTCTGTGACGTTGCAGAAGGCGCCATGAATTATGTAGAAGAAGGATGGAATGACTTTGTAGAAGGATGGAATGATTTTTGGGACTGGTAAAATGGGGGAATATAAATGATAGGAATTTTATTTATAGTGATTGCGGCGGTTCTGATTCTCATGCGGAGCCTAATTGTCCCTTCTAAAAACGAGCCTGAAAAGTTTCGTGGAGTGGGAATTGTGGAAAAACGTATTCAGGAAAATTGCCGAATTTGTTTTTATGTCAGATTTACAGATAAATGGGGTAACGTCCAAGTTGCAGAATCAATTCCATATAAATCAACGATGGGGAAATACGATAATGGTGATAGTGCAAAGATCTGGTATTACTTTTCACCGAAGGGGCGTCCATTTGTAGTAATTGATGATGAAGAATTAGTATCTTGTGAAACGCAATCGAAATACGCAAGTGTTGTTATGCTAATTGCTGCAATGATCCTAATTATCATAGGGGTGTTTCTTTTGATTTTTGCCCTGTTTGCATAATACGTAATTTAAATTGTAAAATGACTAAATACATGTTAAAATGGCAAGGGAGGTATTCATTATGCTGGATGGATTATTGCCTATTGGTTCAGTTGTTTTGGTTGGACAAAGCAAAAAAAAAGTTATGATTGTTGGCTGGTGCCAGAAAGGCGGTAGAGATAGGGTGCGCTTGTGGGACTATACAGGGGTAATTTACCCTGAAGGTTATTTAGACTCGAACAAAATGTTTTTGTTTAATAATGATCAAATCACAAGAATTTTTGCACTTGGTTATCAAGATGATGAACAAATTGCATTTAAGGAAAAAGCTGATACCATGTTACTAGAGCTGCGCGAGAAAGAGGGATAAGGGGATGAGGAAGATGAAGAGAAATATTTTGCTAGGAATGTTGCTTCTTTTTATTTTTGGAATGGTTAGCGGATGTACCACCAGTTCCTCTAAGACATATACCTTTACAGTAGATAATGGTGATATAATCAAGATTACACTAGATACGGCTGATGGCTATGATATTTCCTCCAATGTGCCGTTTGAGATTTCTTGCGATGGTGAGGCGCTGAGTCAAGGATCTTTTATTCAAGGAGAAGCGTATCAACAGTATGTCGATGTAGTCAACAAAGATGAGAATGCCGAACTACTTGATTCTGGGGAAAAAGATGGGAATAGCTACATCTTTTGGTGTTATAATAAATCAGAATATAATTATGCCGTTTTGGTCAATGGATCAGACACGGGTGTTATCCTTGGAAACACAACTTCTGCGGACTCTGCGAGAGAATGCTTTGAGCGAATGATAATTAAAGTAGAAGAAAACTAATGGTGCGTGAAGGAGGATAAAATACTTCTATAGCAAATATTGAACAGAGTTGTGATTGGGGCCGATAAGATGGTGATTTTTAGAAAACAATAGATACGTAACCGTCAAATCTAGCCATCTATAGATAACCTCCATCGGGATTGTGGTTTCCGGTACTGTCAAGAGTTTTACACAAATTGGTTTGCAACCCCCTGGCATGAATGAAGTCAGCCGGCAATGGAGAGGTCCTCGATGGTAGGCTTCAGGTGTTTTATATTCATGTACTTCTTATTGCTCAACTGGGGGCCAGCCACATGGCAGAGCTGGGCACAGACCAGCATGAGAGTAGAGTGGGCTGTCCGGGAAGCTGCCCACCACACGGGGACGGAGACGATTTCCCGGTACAGCCTCTCGATGACACTATTAGTACGGATACGGGGCCAATGCTCACCAGGGAAATTGCAGTAGGTCAGAGTCTCATCAATGTTGTCCGCTACCTTCTTAGCAGCCTCTTTCAGCTTCATGGAATGCAGCTCATCCACCACAGCGGTGTCCTTCTCCCGGGCGGCTTTCTTGCTCTCCTGAGCGTGGATCGCTTTGAGCATCTTGGCCACAAGCTTCACCTGGGAACGAGGGGGCATAGAGAACACGTTGCGGTAGAAGTGGACGGTACACCGCTGGTATTTGGTCTCAGGAAACACTTCGCCTACGGCTTCCAGCATGCCAAATAGATATACGGATATCGTCCGCCTTGCAAAGGACGGTTATGCCAATCCTCGATGTGGACATATGCTTTCTTATTCAACTCACTGATGGTGGAGGGAGATACTTTGGTGCCCCACAAGGCCTCGGTAATGTCTTCCACACGCCGGACAGATACTCCGGCAAGGTACATCTCGATCAGAGCCTCTTCCACACTGCTCTCCCTACGGCGATAGCGCTCAATGATGGCAGTTTCAAAGGAAATGCCCTTGAGCTTGGGCACCTTGAGGGTGACGTCCCCGGAGGTGGTGGTAAGGTTACGGCTGTAATGGCCGCTGCGGTAGCCCTGGCGCTGTTCATTGCGTTCATACCGGGCCGCCTGGGTCAGCTTCTGAGCCTCGGCCTCCAGCAGTTCGTTGAGGGTTTCCTCTACGCTGCCTCGTACCAACTCCTTGAGCTGCCCCTTGATAGCTTCTTCATTTAGCTGTACAATCTTCTCAGGCATGGTTTGCTGTCTCCTTTCGAATGGTGGTGTCGCAACTTCATTCTACCAGAGATCTGCAAACCATGTCTCTTTTTATCTGTTTTTTAATTTGCGCAGTAAGCGTAAAACCTCCCCGCGGCTTGAATTGCGGGTCAGGGCATGAGACAATATCCCAAAACTTGAAATATCTCTCATGCAGTCCAAGGGAGGTATTTGACACATTGGGAGATGGTCAAAAGTGGAGCAAAGTCTGCAAGTAATGTCCAAGCAGGAACGTTTGGAGAATTGGACCGCCAGGATCATGGCCTGCCGCAGCAGCGGAATGACTGTCCGGGCCTGGTGTCAGGAAAACGGTCTTTCTGAAAAGACCTATTACTACTGGCAAAGGCGGCTATTCCAAACACTGTCGGAACAACAGCAGTCGATTCGGCAGCCTGCCTTTGCAGAAATTACACCAACACCTAATGTTCGGCCATCCAGCGGCTTAGCTGTCACGGTCCGGACTTCCGGAGTTGAGGCTGAGATTTACAATGGTGCGGATGCGGCCACCGTGGAAACGGTTCTGCGGATTCTGAAATCATGCTGAGCGATTTCACGGGAGCGGACAAGGTCTACATTGCCTGCGGCTACACCGACCTGCGGCGCGGCATTGACGGCCTGGCCGCCATGGTTCAGAAGCAGTTCCATCTGGATCCTTTCGCCAACACCCTTTTCCTGTTCTGCGGTCGACGCCGGGATCGGATCAAGGCACTGTACTGGGAAGGGAACGGGTTTGTGCTGCTTTACAAGAGGCTGGAGTCGGGTTCTTTCCAATGGCCCAGGAAAGAAAGTGAAGCCAAAACGCTAACTGCCCAGCAATATCGTTGGCTCATGGAGGGCCTGAGTATCGACCAGCCAAAGGCCCACAGGCCGGTAAAAGGTCTGGAAATTATTTGAGAAATTTCCTATTTTACTGTACTTTTCAGGCAGAATATGGTATAATCAACACATGAAAAGTACGAATGATTTCCAGACAAGCAACCCGGAAATGGTGACCATTTCCCGGGCGGAATATGAGGAAAAGAACGCTCGACTGGCATCTCAGGACGAGCGCATTTCCCGTTTGGAAAGTCAGATAGAGCTGCTGACGGAAGCCCTGCGCATTGCCCGGCACAAGCGGTTTGGCGCGTCCTCCGAGAAGACGGACGAATCTTTCATGGAGCAGCTGAGCTTCCTGTTCAACGAAGCCGAGGTGTTCTCCACTGCGGAAAAAGAGGAACCGGAAGCCACCGATGGGGCAGGCCACAAGCGGCACAAGAAGCATACCTACACTCTGGATACCATCCCGGAAGGAATCCCTACGAAGCAGGTGGAGCATCGTCTGGAGGGTGAGGATTTGGTCTGCCCTCAGTGCGGGGATACTATGACGGAGATCGGCAAGGAAGTGGTCAAGACACTGGAAATCATACCTGCCCAGTATATCGTCCGGGAGGATATTTACTACACCTACGCCTGCAAAAGCTGCAGTGAAAATGCTGACGAGGGCTGCGAGACGCCTGTTGTGAAAGCGCCCCGGGAAAAGAACATCATTCCCGGCAGCTTTGCTACACCGGAGGCCATTGCCCATATCATGACACAGAAGTTTGTTATGGGTTCTCCTCTGTACCGGCAGGAACAGGAGATAAACCGTCAGGGTATCCAGCTGAGCTGCCAGACTATGTCCAACTGGATTTTGAAAGTAACGGAAGATTACCTGACACCCGTGTATAAGCAACTGCACAAGGAGCTACTGAAAAGAGATGTCCTCCATGGGGATGAGACTACCCTGCAGGTGCTGCATGAACCCGGGAAAGCACCGCAAAGTGAGAGCTATATGTGGCTGTACCGGACCAGTGGCGATACGGACAAACCGATTGTCCTGTATGAATACCAGCCTGGTCGCGGTGCAAAGCATCCTAAGGAGTTTCTTGCCGGATATAAGGGGGTATCTCCATACGGATGGGTACCAGGGATACCACAGCCTGCCAGAGGATATTACAGTGGTTGGATGCTGGGCTCACGCCCGGAGAAAATTCGACGAGGCAGTGAAGTCACTACCCAAAGGAAAGGCGAAAGGCAGTTCCGCATCCCAAGGACTTGCCTACTGCAATCTCCTGTTTGAGATTGAACAGGGATTGGCAGAGAAAACAGCAAAAGAAAGATATAACGAGCGACTGAAACAGGCAAAACCTGTTTTAGACGCGATGTTTGCATGGGCAAATTCCAAAACAGCGGCACCCAAGTCTGCCCTGGGGAAGGCGTTTACTTACCTGAATGAGCAGTGGCCTTACCTGACGAACTATCTAAAAGACGGCAGGCTGGAATTGAGCAATAACCGGGCAGAAAGAAGTATCAAGCCCTTTGTCATTGACCGGAAGAACTTCCTGTTTGCCAACACGCCCAAGGGAGCGAAAGGAAGCGCCATTATGTTCAGCCTGATCCAGACCGCCATTGAGAATGGGCTGGATCCCTATCAATACCTGACCTGGCTGCTGAAAAACACAAACAAAGCCGACCTGAAAAATCCGGATATGCCCGAAAAGCTGCTGCCCTGGAACGCACCGGCAGGATGCAGAACAAAGTAGCGTTGGACACTTTCAAAATACACAAAGGAGCAAGATATGAGACTGGAACAATCTGATGCTGAGCTTTTTTACCAGTTATGGTTTCCACTGTTGGATTTTGTGAACAAGAAGTACCATGTGTGTCCCGAAACAGAGACGATAGACCAAAGGCAGGGAGTTGACGCAAGCGATGCCAAAGCAATTGCGGACTATTTGTGGTCACACATTGAGGTTATAGAGGAATATCTCGCTATAGCTGAGCTGCCGAAGGAATATGCGCAAATCGTTGCAGGATGGAAACAATGCAAACCGGGCAGATATATTCTGGAACGACATCTAAAAAAGGGTTCTGTGTTTATCTCAGCGGAAGATGGGTCGGTTTATATGGTAAAGGGATTGTTCTCCACCTGGGCGGAGATGCTTGGAGAAAGTCCCGTGCTGCTGGATGCTGTGTTAATTCCTTTCCGGGGCAGCATTATTTCGGATGGACTGGTTGTACCGTACCATATCTACTTCGGCAAAGGTGCAAGAGAGGATTTCAAGGAAGCGTACATGAACGCAAAGAGAAACCATACAATACATTTCTCTTTCTAAGTGAATAACCCTGAGCCATCCCAGAGCACAAAACTCCGGGATGGCTTTTACTATGTGCTGCTAGGTTTGACGCTTACTTTGCGCAATTTATCATGCCTTATCTACGGTTGTGTTTTTGCGGGAATGCCGGTATAATGACACCAGAGAAAGCACCGATTCGGTGTAGAGAAAGAGGGAACAAGTTATGCAAAAAAGCTCGCTTCTCAAAGTCATCAGCATTCTTTTTATCATCTTTGGTGCCCTGAGCTTACTCTCCTCTCTGGGTAAGTTCGCAGAGAACGCATCCTATGGGGGCATCGGCATCGGTACCTCCGTGTTTGCCGTGGCTGCTGCCGCTCTGGAATTGGCTGCTGGCATTCTGGGGGTCCAGAATAAGGACAACCTGGATGTGTGCAAGGCCCTGGCCATTGTCCTCATCGTGCTGGCTGTCATCAACGGGCTGCTGAGTATCCTGTTGGTTACCACCTTGGTGGGCGTAATGGGCGGCTCTGCGGGCCTCGGCGTGGCTGCCGGCGTTCTGACGGGCGTGATTGTGATGGTGTTTGCCCTGCTGCTGCCGGTGTTGTACATGATCGGCATCAAGAAGTCCAGAGCATAAAACCCCAGCCGGGCCCAGATGCCCGGGAAAAGAAAAACAGACAGAAGAAAGGATGTGTCGCAAAACGTAAGTAACCGTAAAATCTCCCGGCGTATAAAAAGGCCGCCATCTCAGCGCAGAGGCAATGAGATGGCGGTCGGCATTTTCATTATGGTTTTGGAATTTTACATTTCTGAGGC